>JAYVFW010000597.1:0-7227 GCA_043772715.1 Phormidesmis sp.
ACTTCCTAAAGGCTGTCGTTTCCCTATAGCTAAAGGATTTTATGGGATTTAGCTAAGATTATTTATCTATCTAGAGGAAAGTCTCAGCGAGATTTCACCTACACAATTCACACTTTTCTAGCATTTACTTCTACCTTTGGCTAGGCTTGTGTCATTCATTGGGCAGAGATTGGATAACTAGAAGCCCCACGATCGTCTATCTCAAGCATTAGAACCGTGAATTGAATCCTGTCTGTTATTTGCAATCCTAAAGGGGTAAGGCATATCCCATTGCTTTTTTTGCTTTGGTCAGGGTTTTGTTGGCGATCGTAGACGCTTTTTCGCGCCCATCTCGCAGCACCGATTCTAAATATCCCTGATCAGCCATAATGGTTTTATATTTTTCTTGGATTGGCTGTAAGGCAGCAATCATCGTTTCTGTCAGCAATGGTTTAAACTGCCCCCAGCCCATGTCTCGGCACTCTATAGCAACGGCTTCTTTAGTCTGGCTCGACAAAATCATGTATAGCGTCAGCAGATTGTTGCATTCAGGACGCTCAGGATCACCAAACACCAGCCCTCGAATCGGGTCGGTTTTGCAGCGCTTGATCTTGTTTTGGATCACCTCTGGCGGGTCTAGCAAATTGATCCGGCTCAACTCAGACGGGTCAGACTTTGACATTTTGCGAGTGCCATCGGTGAGGCTCATCACCCGTGCGCCTTCTGCGCGAATCAGCGGAGCGGGACGTTTGAGAACTGGCTGCTCAGGCGTGGCAAATTTGTGATTGAAGCGATCGACTAAATCGCGAGTCAGTTCTAAATGCTGTTTTTGGTCTTCGCCGACGGGCACTTTATCGGGTTCATAGAGCAAGATATCAGAAGCCATTAGCACCGGGTAAATCAGCAAGCCCGTTCCTACGTCTTGCCCCTGTTTCACTGCTTTCTCTTTAAACTGGATCATGTCTTCTAACCAGTTGAGCGGCGTGATGCAGCTTAACAACCAGGCAAACTCGGTGTGCGCCGGAACGTGCGACTGCACAAAAATCGTAGTGTATTCTAAATCTAAGCCACAAGCGAGATAGAGCGCCGCGATCGTGTAGGTATCTGCCGCCAGCGTTTTTGGGTTGTGGGGCACCGTAATTGCATGGAGGTCTGCCAGAAAGAAGTAATTGTCATATTGACTTTGCCCTTCGACCCAGTTGCGAATGGCTCCTAAATAATTACCAAGGTGAAGATAGCCCGTAGTCTGAATGCCAGAAAGAACTCGCTGCCTAGTCATAAGTTTGAAAAGTGGAACAGGTGAAAGCGCCTATTGATATCGTTAAGAAAACGTCAGTTCGACAGAAGTAGTTCGCTCCGATTATAAATCTGGAAGCCCCCCAAATCCCCCAAGTTTGGGGGACTTCAAGCCAAGACTTTAGGTTCAAAGTCCCCCATTTTGGGGGATTTAGGGGGCAGAAGCCGACTAAAACGGAGCGAAAAAACTCGTCGAATTCACGTTGAGAAAGGTAATCACTGAATTGTGTTCAAGAAACAGGTTTCAGTTCACTTAATTATCACCTGCAACCTAACCCAGTTTTCAAAGCTTCAGCTTGTATTTGTGACTAAGGGTCTTACTTTTAATGTTTCTTCTATGAATTCTCAACTAAATTTTGGTTTAGAGCCGTTGGTGGTTGGTTGCTGGCAGATCGACGATCGGAGCTGGAAAGCCATTCCAGAAGCTCAGTTAGAACGGGCGATCGATACCTACCTAGCGTTGGGAATTAAGGGCTTCGACACCGCAGATATCTATGGGCGCAGTGAACAAGTTTTAGGGCGGTTGCTCAAAGGACGAGACACGATCGTGTTCACAAAAGCGGTCTTTTTTAGTGGAGTTCCGACTCCTAACCAGATTCGCAGCAAAATTGAAAACTCGTTACGAACTTTGCAGCGCGATCGTCTCGATTGCGTTCAAGTTCACTGGCACAATCCGCAGCTTGATTTTTCTTCGACCTTTGCACTGCTGAACGAATGGGTCGAGCAAGGCAAAATCGTCAAACTGGGCGTGACAAATTTTGATACCCCAATGCTAGAAAAAGCGTTGCAGATGGCTCCGATCGCGACTCATCAGGTGCAATACAGTCTGATCGATCGCCGCGTCGAAACGTCAATGCAAGCGCTTTGTCTCAAATACAACATTGGACTTCTCGCCTATGGTCCTTTAGCAGGAGGATTTCTATCTGACAAATTTCGTGGAGTGAAAGCGCCCCAAAATGCTGCTGACCACGCTCGATCGTTTTATTACAGCACTATGATTCGCACTCACGGCGGCTGGGCGGCTGTGTTGGATCTGCTAGAAACGCTAGCGCAATTTGCCCAAAAATATGAAAAGACGATCGCTCAGGTTGCTTTAAACTGGGTAGCCCAACAGCAGGGCGTAGCAGCCGTGATTTCTGGGTTGACCCTCGATCGCCAGCAGATTCAGCACAATGTTGAAGCATTCACCTGGAATCTGGAATCGAGCGATGTGCAACAGTTATCAGAGCGATCGTCAATGTTGTTTCAGCAAACGGGTGATGTCTACTCCTATGAGCGTTAATCACGTCGCCCTTTTGATTCGATACTCTTTTCGAGACATCGTTCTAAAAGCTCTAGTCGATGAATACACCAAAAGCGGCGAGGGTTGAGAACCACCGGGTAAGTAAGTTCTCCTAAAGGTTGGTTGAGATATTGCCAGAGCGGGAAATCGAATTTGAGAAGATTTGAAAGCATGAGTAGAGGTGTCCAGGTAGCAGGGATGAGCAGACACTACGCGAGAAAGTTAACGGTCGGGGGTCTGCTAGCTTTAAGATGCCCAACTCTGGCGACATTCTCTTAGTAGAGATTGCAGAATCTTCAGACCTCCTGCACAAATCTGGGAACGCCCCCTAAATCCCCCAATTCTGGGGGACTTTGAACTCCAGTTCCCCCAGAATTGGGGGTTAGGGGGCGAGATCGCAGGGTGGTTTACGTCGAGAATTTTATTCATGCAGGAGGTCTATACACCTTCACGAAAAAGATCTGTAGTTTTTGGGATCGTTCGCGTAAATCAGATTGGGATGACTCAAATCTGATGATGTGCCAATAGTTCTACGATCGCTTGCCCTAACTCTTCATACTGATCCAACGTGTTGTATATCTGGGCAGAGATGCGAACCAATCGGTTAGGTGCAATAGGGTAAGGCACGATCGGAACTTCAATCCCAAATCCTAACAGCGCATCCTGCAACCCAACAGACGACCCATCGGATAGCGGCACCGTTGCTAAAGAGCCAATCATCTGATCGGGGCAAGGCGGCACAACTTTCAGGATTTCACAAAGAATGTTTCTGGCGGCGATCGCGTTAGCTCGATTGTGCGCCATCAACTCAGACCAGCCACCCGGCAACAGTGACCCCATAAAGCGAATTGCTTCGGGGACGCACAAATAAGCAGTGGGGTCATCGGTTCCTGTCCAGTCAAACTCTAAACGAAATCGAGAGCGATCGCGACGCGGCGAATTAGCTCCGTGACTGATAGTTAACGGACGGATCTGGGCTTGTTGATCGCGTTGCACATATAAAAAAGCGGCTCCTTTAGGGGCGCAGAGCCATTTATGACAGTTGCCTGTGTAGTAAGTGGGGGCGATCGCTGTCAAATCCAGCGCGACCATTCCAGGTGCGTGGGCACCATCAATCAGTGTCTCGACTCCCTGAGCAGTCAACGCTTGAATGATCTCCGCGATCGGAAACACTAGCCCAGTTTGACTCGTGATGTGATCCAGCAAAGCCAGCCGAGTCTTTGACGAAACGGCTTGTAGAATTGGCTCGATCGCTTGTTGAGAAGATTCGATTGGATAAGGCACTTCTGCAACAACGATTTTTGCGCCCGATCGTTCTGCCACAAAATCCAGTGCATTTCGACAGGCGTTATATTCCTGATTGGTCGTCAGCAGTTCGTCTCCAGGCTCAAATGTGAGAGAACGTAGAATTGTGTTGATTCCAGTCGTGGCATTGGGTACAAAAGCAAGATCGTCCGCATCGGCACCCACAAACGCGGCAAGATCAATTCGTGCCCGATCAAGCAACTGTTCTAAATCTCGCCCAAAAAATTGCAGTGGCTGTCGCTCAATGCGCTGACGTAGGTGTTGCTGTAGCGCCAACACTGACAGTGGACACGCTCCAAACGAGCCGTGATTGAGAAACACGATCGTCGGATCAAGCGACCAATATTGTGCCCAATTGGGTGGTGATGGTTTGATCATAGGGTATGCCAATTTACGCAACAGATTGGTGGGCATGGCACTGCCGTGCCCTCTTACAGACGATCGCAATTGTCTTTGAAATTGGTATCAATTAGTTGACCATAATGGGATGAAAATCGCAAAATTATAAATCGAGCGAATTTTGATCAACAATAGAGAAAATGGCATTGAGGTCAAACGATGGGACAGCGCGAACGGCTGGTTTTGATGGCAGAAGATGAGCTAACGCAATACAGCACTGATGCTCGCAAGATCGAAAAACTGAGACAGAAGATCGGTTTATCAGTCAACGCCAAAGATCAGCAAGAAGTTAAAGAGACGCTGTTAGCAGAGATGCCTACCGATCCGATTCGCAAGTTGGTTGAAACTCAGCGTCAGACTGCCGCACTGCCGTTTTGGGGAATCGCTGGGTTAGGTCTGCTGTTTGGAATTTCGTCCTTTCAGCCTCTAGATTTTATTGCCACGATCGTCGGCGGTGCGATCGCGTTCAACATTCAAAAACTGGGCTGGCAGCTTCAGGCAAAGCGGCTGATTATCCGCACGTTAGAAGACATCGAAGAACGTCGGAAGACTAACTAGACAGATCTCCGACTTCTTAAAGAAGTCGGAGATCTTAGCCTTTTGCGAGGGTTTGAATCCGCTGACTATTAGTGCCTTGAGACACTCCCTCTAACCAGCCCCTAGACTGATAATATTCGTTAATCAGGATTTTTGATAACGATCTACTGGAGAGGTGAATGTCATGCCAGCACAGCCCTTAGCCATCGATTATCGCCAAGAAGCGGCACCGTTACAGATTTTGCCCAAGATGCCGCTCTTGAGCAGCCATCAATCAAGCTGGGGTACGATTCATCTCGCGCATCATCGTCAGCCCGCCTGGGAATTGCCTGAAGTGTATAGCGAACAGCACGTCATCATCATTCCTACGAAGTACAAAACGGCGGACATAGAGTATTTTATAGACGGGCAATACCAAACGCTCCAGTACGAGGCGAATAACCCGACTAAAAGCAGCTTTGCCATTCTGCCTGCCAATCTGCCCTATGCGATAAATTGGAACGTTGAGACTGAATTCATCCACTGCTACCTGGAACCAAGTGTGCTGGCTCAGATCGCGCATGAGTCGGTGAACCCCGATCGCGTAGAACTATCTCTAGTACTCAAAGCAGCCGACCCACTCATCTATCAAATCGGTCAAGCCCTCAAAGCTGATCTAGAAATCGATGGCATTGGTCGTCGGTTCTATGCTGATTCGCTGACAACGGCGCTGGCGGCTCATCTGCTGCTGCACTATTCCACGCGAAAACACAAACTGAAGGCGTATGCCGATGGCTTGCCAAAAGAGATGCTGAAGCAAGCGATCGAGTATATGGATACCCATTTGGGCAAAAATCTATCGCTGAAGAAAATTACGGATGAATTGCACATCAGCCTGTACCATTTCTGTCGCTTATTCAAACAATCGACGGGCATGAGTCCCCGTTCTTATCTGACAAAACAGAGGGTCGATCGGGCTATGCAACTTTTGAGACGAACAGAACTCAGGGTGATAGACATCGCAGAAGAGTGCGGCTTTTCGAGTCCGAGTCATCTTGCCAAGTGCTTTCGCCAACAAACGGGAGTCTCACCATCAGAATTTCGCAAATAGCAAGATTGCGTTGGGCGATCGCACCTCTCGTAATACGAATTGAACCTTTCAACCGCGATCGTCCGTTACTCACTTGCGCCTGCTTGTATCACCTGTGCTGGAGTCAGGTCTAAGTTTGGAAGTGTAGAAGAAATGAGACGATCGTTTCCCTTAAAAACGGTTTCCTCATACAATCCTGCAACCAGCGTCAAAACCGTAATCTGTGCCTGCTGCGGATCGACAATCCAATATTCTGCAATGCTGCGTGCTGCATATTCGGAACGTTTGTAACGGTAGTCTCGCGCTTCGTTAGTCGTGCCAGGAGAAACAATCTCAACCACGAGAGCAGGCGGTGGCATATCTGGTATCACCACGCTCCGTTTTGCTCCAGTCAAGGCAGCGGCAAGGTCTTCGGTTAGCACCATCAGGTCAGGAATTCGCGTCGTGGTTCGATAGCCATTCACCACAATTTCAGTGCCCCGCCGCAGGAGCCGCACAGGAATAAATCGGAGGAACTCCGCCAGGAGGTAGACCGCAATCAAGTTGTTCAAGTCGCTTTCAGAAAGCACTTCAGCTAATTCCCCGTTCACTAATTCATAGCGAGTATCTGTCCCGTCGTCATAGTCCAGATATTCTTCTAGAGTCATGCGGCGCGTAGTGGTTGTCATGGCGATTTTTCCTGGTGATGTACGAGCGATCGCTTGCTTAGGCTGACCGCAGTTCCCACAAATTGCTAAATCAAATCTGGGTCAATCCCCAGTTCTCTTAACCGTTCAGCCAACCTAGCGGCTTTCGCCTCTGCCACGATCGCCCGTTCGCTGCCAGTTAGAAGTAAATCGCCCTGCAAATTCCACCAGCGCAACCAGCGTTGATTTTGATTCTGATAAGCTCCTTCCCATACTCCAATTTCTACTTCCATTGGCGAGATCGGGTAATGTCCACGATTGTTCGCAGTCATTCGTTGATATTGCCCACCAACTAGTTCATACATCTCCAACTCACCACTGTTGATCAAGAAAATGCCGTAGAAAGGAATCCGCACAATTCGTTCATATACCCAGAATTTGCCAGGTCTGATTGTTCCACTGTTTTCAGAATAAGAAAGCGGGGTGCAATCATGTTCTTCGCTGCCGTCGCCAGAGGCAAATTCTAGCGCGATCGTCGGGGCAATAAATTCTCGCCACAAGACATACGATCGCCGAATTTCCCCTTTCAGTCTGGGCGGAACGTTGGGCACATAAAACCAGTCCGGTGCTTCCGCTCCTTTTTCAGGTGGCTCCGTTTCGCGCCAGTAAATGCCGCAGTCTTGCCCGATCGCATATTGCCCGTCTGGATGAATTCGCTCCAGAGTTGTTCCGAT
>JAYVFW010000598.1:0-2573 GCA_043772715.1 Phormidesmis sp.
TCTGATAATCCCCGAACTGAAGACCCCGCGAAAATCTTAGAAGATGTCGTGGCGGGAATTCCTGCGTCTGTGCAGCCGATCGTGTTGAGCGATCGGGCAACCGCAATTCGCACCGCAATCTTGCAGGCAAACCCCGGAGACGGAGTGTTAATTGCAGGCAAAGGACACGAAGACTATCAGATTTTGGGCACCGAAAAAATTCACTTTGACGATCGAGAACAAGCCAGATCTGCTCTAACAAAGCGATTTGCTTGACTTCTAATTGCTGTAGTTTTCCCGGTTTATCTATGACTTATTGCCTCGGAATTTTAACTAGTGCTGGCTTGGTGATGGCTGCCGATTCGCGTACAAATGCCGGGGTTGATTATGTTTCGACTCACCAAAAATTGTTTGACTTTTCGCTGTCGGGCGATTACCCTCCTGGGGAACTGCGAAGCAACCGCGTCATTCTTCTCTGCACGTCGGGCAATTTGGCGGTAACTCAATCAATTTTGACGCTGTTAAAACGAGACATTCAAGCTCAGGAAGCAATTAATTTACACACCTTACCCAGTCTCTATGAAGTTGCCCAATACATTGGCGACAAAACGCGGCAGATTCAAGAGCGAGATCGATCGTGGCTCGAAAAAGATCGGATCGACTTTAAATGCACATTTTTGCTAGGCGGACAGATTCAAGGTGAAGAACCGGAACTGTATATGCTCTACAGTCAGGGCAACTGCATTCAAGCGTCTAAAGAAACGACGTTTTTGCAAATTGGCGAAGCGAAATATGGCAAGCCGATTCTCGATCGTGTCCTCAATTTCGATACATCACTAGAGGCGGCAGCGAAATGTGCGCTACTGTCGATCGATTCAACCATGAAGTCTAATATTTCAGTCGGCCCGCCGATTAATCTAGTCATGTACGAAGCGGATAGTTTTAAAATTCGCTATGAGTTGCGACTCGATCGGGGTGCGCCTTATCTCGCTCAGATTCGTAAGTTTTGGGAGGGCTATCTGAATGAGGCGTTTGAACGGATGCCCAACATCGATTGGGATCAGTCTCAAGACAGTCCTTGAATCTGAATCTGATAGTCGATCGTCGATTGCACGGCTCCGACTCGACTAAAATTGCCGGAGACAGGAGCCGCATAATCAGACACGGCACTGGCAACGAGGGCAATGTGACGATCGCTGACCGCTAATCCATGGGTCGGATCATAGCCTCGCCACCCTGCACCCGGTAAATAAACCTCAGCCCAGGCGTGAAGATGACGATCGTCTCGATCTAAATCGCCTTCTTGATAGCCACTGACAAACCGCGCCGCGAGTCCGATCGATCGACAGACTTCGATAAACAGCACCGTTAGATCTCGACAAGATCCCAATTTTTCTGTCCAAGTGATGCCCGGTGATAGCGGCTTCCCGGTTTCGCGCACCAGATATTTACAGCTTTCGTAAATGCGTTGATTGAGGGTTCCTAAAAAGTTCACCGTGTCGCCTGCAACTTCGTGACTGATTTCTTGAGCGAGTTGCAGCGCGATCGGGTCAACCGAGGTGGCATAGTTGAGATTTTGTCCGGTGAGATAAGGCTGAAGTTGCAGCAAAAGTGAAGCGGGATAATCGATCGCCAGTCGCGCCGCCCAAGGCTCCATCAAATAGTTAAACGGATTCGATTCGTGAGTTTCAACCTGAGACTGAGCTTGAATATGCAGACGATCTGTTTTCTCAGGCGGAAACCACAATTTGACCAGGGCATTGCCATCCAGATCCACAATTTCCGATCGCGATATCGGCTGTGGTGTGACTTGCAGCGAGAACAATTTGAGGGTTTGCCAGCCATTCGATCGGGGGCGCAATCGCACCAGATGCGGCTGCAACGTCACAGGTTGACTGTATTTGTAAGTAGTGGTGTGAGAGATTTGGTAAAACACGAGGAAAAGGGATGAGGGATATCCTTTAATGGGCTTTGCAGAATCAAGAGATGAGTACGCCCCTTAACCCCCAATTCTGGGGGAACTCGATCCGTTCAAAGTCCCCCGGAATTGGGGGACTTAGGGGGCTGAAAGGACTGGAACGCAGCGACAAAGACCGATGTGCATTAATGAATGGGTTCTAACGCAAAAAAAGTCTCGAAGACATTCTTGCCGACTTCGTTCATTCGACGCTGTAAGCTGTCTAGAAACTCGTGCAGTCCGACGTGAACGATTTCGTCGATCGTCAGATAGTCCAAGTCCGATCGCAGCCGTCCCAACGTGCGCTCGGCAGGATTACACCAAGTGCCGAGCGGAGTGCCCGTGATCTCATGCAGCGATCGCTCGGCTTGCTGAATGCAAAACCGAATCGATCGCGGAAATTCTCGCTCTAATACCAAAAACTTGGCGACCGACATCGGGGTGATGCGATGCAGACCTTGTTTGCGATACATCTCGTAGGCGCTGGCAGACCTTAACAGCGCTATCCACTGCAAATCATCCAAAGTTGTGCCGACATCCTTCACGGATGGCAGCAAAATAAAATATTTCACGTCGAGAATCCGACTGGTTTTGTCGGCGCGTTCTAAAAGTCTGCCGATTTGCCCAAAATGCCATC
>JAYVFW010000599.1:0-2570 GCA_043772715.1 Phormidesmis sp.
CAGACATCCGCTGACCATTAGCAAGAAGGCAGCGCTGCAAAACCGTCAGGAGGTGTTGAGTGCGATCGCCGATCGGCTCAACACCATCAGCAAGCAGGACAGCGATCCCCTCAACGACCAGGCGTTCTTTGACCAGATGCAAGGGGTGATGGAGAACCTGTTTGCGACGGCTTACAATCCAACCGATGTAGGAATCCAGAGTCCGTTCAGTGGGTTGCTCGAAAGCAAAGCGGGTGGAGCGGGCTACGTTCTGGCACAAGATTTGGTCAAGAATTCCACGGCAGTCAGCGTTCAAGTGTTTCAGGTGACGTTGTTGGCGGCGTTTAATGAGGTGCTTTATGGGAAAGCGATCTCCACGACTCCAGAAGCTCACTCAGCTTTGCTCAAAGCCGCACTGGAATTAGGGCAAACCTATGCGAAGCTGGCTCCCAGTCGAGAAACGGGTACCATTCTAGCGAGTGATGCAGACTTTGGGTTCTTGGACTTGCTGTGGCGTGCTCAACAACCGGGGACGGGTGGCAGGCTCCCTGGAAGGGATGTGATTAAAGCACAACTTGACCAGGGAGTAAAAGCGCTAGGGCACTTGTCGAATGGGGTGAGTGACCCGATCAATACCCTCAAGTTCCTCAACAGTCTCTTGAATGCAGCCGCGAATAGTGTGGCGCTCAACGAACCTCGACTCGCCAATGGTGGGGACGTGCTTGATCCACGCGGCGATATACATAATGCTCAATTTATTCGAGAGTTGATCAAGTTTGGGTTTGAGGTGGCGAAGGTCAATCCGACTGTGACAACGACGGGAGGGGCGGTGATTTCGGAGTTTCTCAATACGTTGCTGCGTGGGGGAGACGAAAAGAAAGCTCAAGGCGGGTTGAATCAATTTTTTGAAGGGTTGAATGGGACGAGCGATCGAATTAAGTTATTGGGGTTTGGTCATAGGCTGGTGCAGGCAGCGCAACTATTGCAAGGTGCTGATCTACAGGTTCAGAAGAAAGATGCAAGATTCTTGAGTCAACTGATGAACTTGGGGAGCAGCTACACAGCATTGAATCCGATTGCGGCGGCAGGAGATCAGCCGCTTAATTTCTTTCTTAGCACAGCATATCAACTGAGTAATACGCAGTTAGCTGCACGGCAGTTAGACAGCTTTTTGCAATCGGTGACGAATCCTGATGTTGTTCTCTTTGCAAACTTCGATCGCCTCAAACTGCTCGGCAAAGTTACAGACGCAGGTCTTCAGGAGGTGAAGCGGGACAATACATTTATCCAGAAAAACATGAGAGTTGCTCTAACCGAGCAAGCAATCAATTCTTTCAATATCAGAAGTTATGGAGGAATTAAACAACAAACAAATCGTTCAGCACTGGTTGGTATCGATAAATTCATCGATATTGTGGAGAAGGTAGAGACGGTGTACAAGAATGACACTCCACAGCAAATTGTTACTCGTCTTCGGACGCTCTACTATAGCGGCACAGCATTTGAACAGTTACTGCCTAACGCGCCCTACGACGAGCCAGACCCATTCTCACCAGGACGCTTTGTGGAGAGAACAGTATACAAAGGTGAATTAGACAAGCTAGACAAGAACGCATACGCGATTCTGACGACTAAAGCAGATGAAAACGGCATACAAGACAACCCTTCACCCTATCTTGTGATTCCTGGGCGCAACGAGATAATCGACATTGACCATATGCTGTTGACATTGGATGCATTACTGCATCCAATGTCAGGTTATCCTTATAGCGATCCTGACTACAAGGTGCCAGCAATCGATCCTGCCTCCTGGATTGCTGATATTGGAGTTGGCTCCGTTTGGTTAACCTTACAAGGGAAGGGAACTCCTAAAGAGGATGCCCCTAAAAACCTGAAATTGTCTAGCACTCCAACCAAGGAAGACATTGATGCGTATTACAAAGCTTCAGCCCCTGAAGCTGATATTCTTGGCGATGTTGATGGCTTTGGTTTGTTTGATAGGTTTAATAGCTCGGATAGAAAAGATCAGCGTCTCTCTACTCATCTAAAAGAGTATTATCTTCAAACAGGAAATGATATTGGATTCAGTATTCGTAGCCGCTGGAAAACGTTTGCTGACAAATATCAAGCCAAATCGATCGATGCAACGTTTGATGCTGATGAATTAACAGAACCAGTGAAGCAGACATGGGTTGATCGTATCAACAAATTTAACAACCTTTTCGGAGATGGAGGGTTATTCGCAGTGACTGGATTTAACCGGAATCCAGATTGGGACTGGGAATACACAGGAGCAATGTTTAACAGATTTATTGCGTATGTTCAGGAGAAGCTTGGTAATGAGAGAAAATTCTAAAGCTTGTGAGGATTACACGTATTCTAGTAGGGAAAAGTAATATATGTCTTCACCCATTAGCAGTCTAAAAGTCTTTCTGGCTTCATTAGCTCTTTGTGTTTCCAGTTCAGCAGCTATTCACCTATTAATCTTTTCATTCCTCAATAGTCCGGACATTTTTTTGAACGGTTCCACAAGGCTTTCAGGGCTTGCAGTTCCAGGATCGAGCAATTTTATCAAAGTTAGCTTTGCCTCT
>JAYVFW010000600.1:0-7191 GCA_043772715.1 Phormidesmis sp.
CCTTACAAACTGTAGGAAATGCCGAAATTCTCATCGTTTGCGATGGCGTATCCAGTACTGATCATCCCGAACTCGCGGCTCAAACAGCGTCTAGAAGTGCGTGTTTGACCATCACGGCTGCTCTTCAAGCCGGAGCCTCGCCAGAGTCTGCAATTCGATCGGCTGTAGGCACTGCACTCGCAGAGGTTTGTCGCCTTTCTGAGGCGCAGTCTGACACCGAGCCACCGTCTACAACGCTCGTTGCAGCAGTCGTGCAAGATGGAATCGCCACGATCGCTTGGTTAGGCGACAGTCGCGCTTACTGGATTTCTGACCGCGAATCTCGCCAGTTAACGCGCGATCACTCTTGGGTAAATGACGCGATCGCCTCTGGCAAAATGACTGCAGCCGAGGCAAATCACGCTCCGCAGGCACACGCGATCACTCGCTGGCTGGGAGCCGATGCCCAAGATGACGCTGACCCTGCGATCGTCCGTTTTCCGCTCCCAGGATCTGGCTATCTTCTACTTTGTAGCGACGGATTATGGAACTACGCATCAGAGGCACAACAGATTCAGGCATTGATGCAAAAAAGTTTGGGAATGGACGCGGTAGTGATCGCCCGATCGTTAGTCGAGTTTGCCCGATCGCGAGGAGGACACGATAACATCACCGTTGCACTATTCATTCACCGTTCATTAAATTCTGATTAATCTAACCCATTCATCCTACAAATTTATGTCTACTCAATTCACCGCCGAAGTCTTTCAAAATCAATTCTTACCGCAAGGATCGAGAGAAGTCCACGCGATCATGACCGTGAACGCTGGCGAGAACACAGAAACCTCAAGCAGCGGATTGGGAGATCGACTATTTGGAATCATCTGTGACACGTCAGGATCAATGGGCGGACAAAAAATTCGATCGGCAAAAGATGCCATGATCAAAGCCGTCAATATGCTCCCAGAAGAGGTTCATTTCTTCATTGTCACCGGGGCAAGTCAGGCGCGATTAGTCGCTCCTTTAATGCAAGCAACCCCTGAGAACAAACAGCAAGCGATCTTTCACATTCGCTCGATCGAGGCAAGTGGTGGAACGCTGATTTCAACCTGGCTGAGTGCTGCCCTCAAACAATTCCAGCGGATGCCAACCGCCATTCGGCAAGCCTTATTGTTAACTGATGGACAGAATGACGAGTCTGATGAAAAAGCGTTCGATCACACGCTTCAAGCCTGCGAAGGGGTGTTTCAATGCGACTGTCGAGGAGTCGGAACGGATTGGCGCGTTGCCCAACTTAAAAAAATCTCCAGCAAGCTCCTCGGCAGCACTGATATCATCGCCGATGCTTTGTTGATTGAAGCTGATTTTCAAACGATTTTGCAGCAAGCAATGGGCAAAAACATTAGCGATGTCTCTATGCGGTTGTGGACACCTCAAGGAGCCAAAATTCTCTTCTGCAAGCAAGTTAGCCCCGATATTGTCGATCTGACTCATCGCGCCAAATCCATGAAGCCACAGGTGGTTGACTATCCGACTGGGGCATGGGGCAAGCGCGAAGCGCGAGATTATCACTTCTGCATTGAGGTCAATTCGGGCAATGTGGGCGACGAAATGCTGGCAGGTCGGGCAAGTCTGATTTGCACGATCGACGGCACCGAAACCAAAATCGCCGAAGCCCGCATCTTGGCGGTTTGGACAGATGACGATGCAAAATCTACCAAGATCGATCGCCGCGTCGCTCACTACACGGGGCAAGCCGAACTGGCGCAAACCATTCAAGAAGGGTTAGACGCTCGCAACCAAGGTAACATTGAGGTCGCGACCGCCAAGCTGGGACGAGCCGTTAAAATCGCCCACGAATCGGGCAATGAAGCCACTGCCAAACTTCTGAAAACCGTAGTAGACATTGAAGACGCGCCTACCGGAACGGTGCGGTTGAAAAAAGCGATCGCCAAAGAAGATGAAATGGCACTAGAAACCCGATCGACCAAAACTACGCGCATTCCCAAGTCATAACCCTCTATGTCTACCTATCTCTGCCCCAAAGGTCACGAATCTAGTGAGTCTGACTATTGCTCAGAATGCGGTGCGAAAATTGGCAGCAGTTTTGCTGCGATCTCGCCTCCCATTCCTGAAATCGCCGCCCAACTGTGCCCAGATTGCAGTGCCCCCCACGAATTGCATAGCGGCAACTTTTGCGAGATTTGCGGCTATAACTTTGTGACCCAAGCCCACGGAGAACTGCCGATCGTTCAGCCCGTTGCGCTCGAAGCCGCAGCACCGCTTGAAACAGTCACGACTAAACAAGAATCAACCCCGCGTGAGTGGGAAGTTGTGGTGACGATCGACGCGTCACTCCGTCACGCCGACAGCCCAGAACCGCCAGCAAACTCAACTCCGATCACAATTCACCTCAACAAATCAACTCATCTGATCGGACGCACCAGCCAGATTAGAGCCATTTGCCCAGACATCGCGATCGATTTTGACGATGCAGTTTCTCACCGTCACGCGCTCATCGATCGCCAGTCAGATGACACATTTACTCTACGCGATATTGGATCATCTAACGGGACGCAGCTTAACGGAGTTGAACTCAAACCAATGGTAGATAGTCCGCTTAAAAACGGCGATGCAATCACGATCGGACATTGGACGAAAATCACCATTCAAGCGGTCACTCAGTAAGTAAAATCATCTTTTAAATTATGACAACTATCCAAAATAGATCTACTAAAACAAACAAAAAACTAACCACTCCTCAACTGATTAGAAGTGGATTATATATCACATGGGGAGCAGGTTTACTTGCGCTGATAACTACGATCTCAGGAGTGCAAGAACAGCGCAACGCCATCAAAACTGTGGGCAAAGATACAACACCCAGCGTTATCACAGCCCAACGCTTAAAAGACGGCATGGCTGGAATGGATGCCTTTGCTGCCAGTGAATTTTTAGTGCCGTCTAGCAACACACAAAATTCATTTCTAGAACCAGTTCAGAAAGACAAAGATGGAACGGTCATTCAAAGTTATAACGAACGCTACAGATCAGTTACGGAACGGTTAATTGCGGCTGCTAATAATATTACCTACGACGACGAACGCGAACCGATTCAAACTATGCAGCTTGGAATCGGCGATTATGTCGCGAAGATTCAGCAAGCGCGTGACGCTCATGCCCGCCGAGATCAAGCCGGGACATTAGCGGCTTATTTGGCAGCGGCTGAAGTCATGGACAAAACTCTTCTCCCGGCTGCCGATCGCTTAGACCAGGCAAACGTTAAAGTTCTCAATCGCACTTATGAAGAGCAAAGATTTAGCGCGGCGCGATCGCTGTTCTTAATCGCGATCGTCACCCTGGGGTTAGCAGGATTTTTGGTCATGTTTCAGCTATTTCTCAGCCGTCGAACTCGACGCACCCTGAATCCTTTTTTGCTGTCTGCAACGGCGCTCGCGCTCTTGTTTTTAGCGCACACGATCGGGTCACTGCTGTCTGCTTCGCAGCATCTCAAAGTCGCCAAAGAAGATGCCTTTGACTCGATGCATTCTCTGCGTCAGGCTCGTGCCCTTGCTTATAGTGCTAACGCTGACGAGAGCCGCTATTTGTTGAATGTTAGAAATGCAGCCACTCACGAACAAGCATTCTTTAACAAAATGAACCAGATCGCGACTCCTCCGAGTGGTCAAACACTTGAGCAAATCACGCTACTCGCACAACAGGACACGAAACTTACCGGGCTGACCGGGTTTCTAGGGGAAGAATTGAGCAACATTACCTTTCCGGGTGAGCGAGAAGCCGTGATCGAAACTCTGTCTACGCTATCTAATTATCTGAGGATCGATCAACAAATTCGCCAACTTCAGCAAAACGGAAAATATCGAGAAGCGATCGCGCTCTGTACAGGTGACAATCCAGGTGAGTCTAACTGGGCATTTGAGGAATTTAAAAAAGCTAACCAAAAAACCTATGATTTGAATGACAAAGCCTTTAACGATGCCATCACCCAAGGCGATCGAGATCTTGCAGGATTTGAAATCAAAAGCGCGATCGCGGTGATTGCGATCGCGTTACTCGTCCTTTGGGGAGTAATGCCCCGCCTTAAAGAATATTCTTGATTGAGCGATCGTTAAACCCAGCGACCCACAACCACCCGCACTGTTCCGTCGTTCAAAACTTCTTCTTCCTCGACGTTAAACCCTTGCACTTGAGCGGTTTTCATCAAAGTTTTGTGAGCATATTTTTGAGTGACCGCATTCACAAACTGCTGCTGATTAATCTTCGCGCCCCAAAAATCGGCAATTAGGTCATAGGTTTCTCCACTGCGCCGAAACCCCAAATCATAGCCATTTGACTGCCGAATCACATAGTCAGCTTGAATCGTGTTGCCCTGATATCCGCGCACTCTCACATCGCACTCTACTTTATAGCCCAGTTCGCTCAAAGCCTGGTGCAGCGTGTCGCCATTTTTGATCTGAACTTTAACCGTTGTGAAGTGAGACATAATCCGATTCTAAATGAGCAGACTTCTCCAATTGTAGAGTCTGGCGATCGCACGTGTTTAGATCTACATAGATTAAAAGCTTGCAGTTCTCAAAATTTTCCAGCCATAAGGCTGATACATCCCTGATAAGATCAGAACTAGCATTAATGCTGGTCAGTAGGTGAGCGCTGAAGACGTTGGGTCAGGGAGCAAGCCCGAACGCTGACCCCTACCCCTTAAAGAAGTTGCCATGTCAGACCTTATTCAAGCAGTTCTTAACACTGAAGAAAAAGCAGATTTACGTCAGTTTGCAAGTCTTTTGCGAACGTCTGACAAGAAATATTTATTGCGAAACGAAATCCTGCACGCCTTTGGCGAATATTGTCAAAATTATGAAAAGTCAGAGCAGTTTCACACCTCATCACGACTCAGCAAACTGATTTATTATGTGCAAGAAATCATTCTTGTGAATGAAATTCTCTGCATGATTATTCGTCCTACAATCGCTCGACAAGAAGCCTATCGGCTGTTAGAAGATCTGACGATCGAACCAATCACTCCCGAAGAATTGTTAGACTTGCGCGATCGCTTTGTCAATCACTACCATCCCCAAGACGGCGACATTTTTGAAATCGATTTTCAACCGTTTTATGATTACTCGCCGACCATTCGCGATCCCAAAAATATTGGTAAAGGAGTCGAGTTTCTCAATCGCTATCTGTCGAGCAAGCTGTTTCAAGACTCTAGCCAGTGGGAAGATTCGGTTTTTAACTTTTTGAGACTGCACCGCTACGGCGGCTCTCAGTTGATGATTAATGAACGGATTCAATCACGACAGCAATTGTCCAATCGGGTCAAACAGGCGTTAAATTTGGTCAGCGATCAGCCCGCCGATTCTCCTTATCAAAGCTTTCGATTTGACTTGCAAAATCTTGGGTTTGAGCCAGGATGGGGCAACACCGCTCACCGGGTTCAAGAGACGCTAGAATTGCTCGATCGCTTAATTGACTCGCCCGATCACCAAGCACTCGAAGCCTTTATCTCGCGTATTCCCATGATCTTTAAGGTCGTGCTGGTGTCGCCTCACGGCTGGTTTGGGCAAGAAGGGGTGTTAGGCAGACCCGACACAGGCGGACAGGTGGTTTACATTCTCGACCAGGTAAAAAGCCTGGAACAGCAGCTTCAAGAAGACCTCAACCTGGCAGGATTAGAGGTTTTGGGTTTTCACCCTAAAGTGATGGTGTTGACTCGTTTAATTCCCAACAGTGACGGCACACTTTGCAACCAGCGCTTAGAAAAAATTCATGGCACCAAAGATGCCTGGATTCTGCGGGTTCCGTTCCGCGAATTTAACTCTAAATTGACGCAAAACTGGATTTCTCGATTTGAGATTTGGCCCTATCTAGAAACATTTGCACTCGATGCTGAGAAAGAACTTCGGGCAGAGTTTCAAGGCATTCCTGATTTGATCATCGGCAATTATTCTGATGGCAATTTAGTCGCGTTTTTGTTAGCAAGACGCTTAAAAGTGACCCAGTGCAACGTCGCTCATGCCCTCGAAAAATCAAAGTATTTGTTTAGCAATCTCTATTGGCAAGATTTAGAGAGTTCCTATCATTTTTCGCTGCAATTTACGGCTGATTTGATTGCGATGAATGCTGCAAACTTCATCATCAGCAGCACTTATCAAGAAATTGTCGGCACACCCGAAAGCGTCGGACAATATGAATCTTATAAGTCGTTTACGATGCCGGATCTCTATCACGTCGTCAGCGGCATTGACCTATTTAGCCCCAAGTTTAATGTGGTGCCTCCTGGGGTGAATGAGAGCGTATTTTTTCCCTATACTCGCAAAGAAGATCGACTGCTGGGCGATCGTGACCGCTTAGAAGAAATGCTTTTTACCCAAGCCGATCCGACTCAAATTTACGGCTCCTTAGACGACCCCAATAAACGTCCGTTGTTCTCAATGGCGCGGCTCGATCGCATTAAAAATCTTACGGGTTTAGTCGAAACGTTTGGTAAAAGCGCCGCCCTGCAAGAGCGCTGCAACCTGATTCTGATCGCGGGCAAACTCCGCACCGAAGACTCGACCGACAGCGAAGAAATCAATGAGATTCAGAAACTCTATCAACTGATTGACCAATATAATCTGCACGGCAAGATTCGTTGGTTAGGGGCGCGACTGTCAAAAAGCGACACCGGAGAAGTGTATCGGGTGATCGCCGATCGTCAAGGCATTTTTGTGCAGCCCGCTCTTTTTGAAGCCTTTGGTCTGACGATTTTAGAATCGATGGTGACTGGGTTGCCAACCTTTGCAACTCGCTTCGGCGGCCCGTTAGAGATCATTCAAAACACAGTGAATGGATTCTATATCAACCCAACCGAACAAGAAGAAATTGCAGAAATCATCACAGAGTTTTTAGACAAATGTGATCAAAACTCCCACTACTGGAGTGAGATCTCGCAGCAGGGCATCGATCGAGTTTATAGCACCTATACCTGGAAGATTCACACGACTCGATTGTTATCGCTCGCCAAAATTTATGGCTTCTGGAATTATACGTCTCAAGAAAACCGCGAAGATATGCTGAGATATATTGAGTCGTTGTTTTACTTGCTTTACAAGCCAAGAGCACAGCAACTTATGCAAGACCATCTGACTCGATAGCGTTGATCATCCAAAAAGGCTAACAGTTCTCCGGTAGTCTGGTGCTGTGAGAGGTCGG
>JAYVFW010000601.1:0-2560 GCA_043772715.1 Phormidesmis sp.
AATAATAAGCGTGTTCCCAAACATCGTTGCCGAGGATGGGATAGTTGCCCGCACTCATTGGATTGTCCTGATTTGGCGTGGAAACGATTTGGAATTGTCCTTGCTGATTGCGAATGAGCCACACCCAACCACTGCCGAAGCGATCGCTCCCTGCTTTGTTAAACTGTCTACGGAAGTTTTCAAAGCTGCCAAAGGTTTGATTAATCGCTTGAGCAATGGCTCCGGTTGGTTGTCCACCTCCGTTCGGACTCATAATTTGCCAAAAGATGGTGTGATTGAGATGTCCTCCAGCGTTATTGCGAACGGTTTGGCGAATATTTTCTGGCACTTGGTTGAGGTCGCGTAGCATGGCTTCAACACTGAGATTCCGCAGGTTTGGCTGATCCTTCAGGGCAGCATTTAGCTTATCGACATAGGCTTTGTGATGTTGATCGTGGTGAATCTGCATTGTGCGTTTGTCGATCGCCCGACTCAAGGCTCCTGCATCATAGGGTAGCGGTGGCAATTGAGCAGGAGCAGCACTGAGTTCTCGATCTGGGTAAGCAACTGAAATAGAGGCGGCTGAAGACGATGTTGGGCTTTGCGTAGGTGCTGGAGAGCTTGCAGTTAGAGTTGATTGGCAGGCTAATAGAAGCCCAACAGTCAATACAAGTAGTAGTGAGATCGAATACTGTAGTTGTTTTCGCATAAGACTCCTGAACAAAAGATAGGCGTTGCTGAATGGTGATATGAATTGCCCCCCTAGCCCCCCAAGTTTGAGGGGAACCGGAATCTCAAAGTCCCCCAAACTTGGGGGATTTAGGGGGCGAAAGGATTCAGCCTCGATAGACAGATTCATACTTCGATTCAGCAACGCCCCTGAACAAAAGATAAATAGCATTGTTGAATTGCGGTATGTAGAGACGTGAAATTTCGCGTCTCTACAGTCGGAGGTCAGGAGAATGTTAACTAAACGTCAACCAACTCAAAATCTGCTCAACCGTTAGCGCTAAATTAACTCCCTCAATCATCGGTAATGAAGCAGTTCCTTCAAACACTTCAACGCGCTGCCCCGGAAAGACCGCGAACACCGTTTCATCTTCGGGTGCAATCAACCAACCCAACTCACTGCCATGCTGGGAACAATGCAGCAGATTTTTGAGAACTTTTGCTATGTTCTGATTAGGAGACAAAATCTCAATCGCCCAATCTGGCTGAATTTTAAAGCGATTCGCAATCCGTCCAGATGGCTGTGTCGGGATTCTCTGCCAACGGAAGACAGAGATATCTGGAACGATCGAGACTCCATCAAACGTACATCGCAATTCTGGAAAAGCACAAGCAATCTTGGGAGCTTCAGCAATTTCATTGATTGTCGAACAGAGTTTAAACTGGATGCGGCTGTGTTCTCCTTGAGGCACAGGTTTTTGGATGATTTCTCCATTGATGAATTCTGAAGCGGGTTTCGTTTCTGGTTGTTCTAGAAACGCCGCAAGGGTCAACTTTGATTCAAGAGTAGTTGCGTTCATAGCTACAGCATCGGTTGATTTACGCTAATTGTAATCAAACTCAAGATTCCCTTTCGTCGATCGCTGCCAAGAAACCAGTATCGTTTTTCTAAGACGATCTACACTCTTAACTCCGCTACCCCACGAAACACAATGTCTGAATCGAGCATTGAATCTATCCTGCAAGAAACGCGCCTCTTTCCGCCTAGTGCTGAGTTTTCTCAAAACGCACAGATTAAAAGCTTAGAAGACTATCAAGCACTCTACGATCGCGCCCAAGCCGACCCGCAAAAATTTTGGGCAGACCTTGCACAACAAGAGTTGCACTGGTTCCAAACTTGGGATGAGGTGCTCGATTGGAGCAATCCACCGTTTGCAAAGTGGTTTGTCAACGGCAAAACTAATCTTTCCTACAACTGTTTAGATCGGCATCTGACCACCGATCGCCGCGATAAACCTGCGATCGTTTGGGAAGGCGAACCCGGCGATTCAGTCACGCTCACCTACGCTCAACTGCACGTAGAAGTCTGCAAATTCGCCAACGTCTTAAAGCAAATGAGCGTGCAGAAGGGCGATCGGGTGGCGCTCTATATGCCGATGATTCCCGAAGCGGCGATCGCGATGTTGGCGTGTGCCCGAATTGGTGCCCCGCACACCGTGATTTTTGGAGGATTCAGCGCCGAGGCACTGCGCGATCGCTTGATTGACTGTCAGGTTAAAGTCGTGATCACGGCTGATGGAGGCTGGCGCAAAGATGCGATCGTGCCGCTTAAAGAGCAGGTCGATAAAGCCTTAGCCGATCCGAAAGTGCCTGTCGAGAAAGTGCTGGTCGCCAAGCGCACAGGGCAAGAGATTGGGATGCAGCGCGATCGCGATTTTTGGTGGCACGACTTAAAAGAAACCGTCTCTGCCGATTGCCCCGCCGAACCCATGGACAGTGAAGACGTGCTGTTCATTCTCTACACGTCTGGCAGCACGGGCAAACCGAAGGGCGTAGTGCATACGACGGGTGGCTATAACCTTTATGCCCACATAACGACAAAATGGATTTTTGACCTGCAAGACACGGATGT
>JAYVFW010000602.1:0-2553 GCA_043772715.1 Phormidesmis sp.
CTCCTGGCTGAGTTAACACCGGAAGTGACGGCTTCGGTCGCAGGTTATCCCTTTATCCTGGATGCCCTATCTGCCTTGAATACCGTTTAAATTGGTATAACTTTGCCCCGCGTTGAAAGACGGCAGATTTCCAGCAGGTCATTGACGATAAACCAACTGTTCCTCTAACTCGGTGGTGTTCTAGACATAGGGATCGCTGAGTCAAACTGCCCGTCCCAATTCATAGCGATTGATGAACAATTCAATTACAACGGCTGCCTGACATTGTATTGGAGAAAAAAATTGTCTTGCGAGCTAACCGCTTAATTGGGGTTCGCAATGTCAAGTGTTTTTGCTCAATTTTTTGTGTATTCTACTTGCCGACCACGTACTGATCTTCATTCAATAATCGAACATATGCTCCCAACCATCGGTGTAAAAAGTTTGAATGCCAGACGGTTCTAACGATGCCTTAAATCACAGCAATTTCCTCGATAGAACGTGGTGGGGTTTACTCGTAGAAATATTTGGTGAAGCTATTTCATAGCCCACTTTATCTTTGCTTCTGTCCATCCAGGCATCAGTTTTCCTCACCGCCAAAGAAATTATAGAAAATGTCTTTTACGTTAACTGAGAATCCAGCTAAGTAAGCAGAGAAGTTTTGCTCAATATCAGTAGGGCGGCGAATCAGTTCGTCAAGCGAATATTCAGAGGTGTTGTAGAACTCCTGCCCAGCAGCCCTCATCAACCAGGCATCGCGAAGTCTGCTCAGGGCTGGTTTTATATTTCTCTGCTGCTTCGCGCACTGCCTGTCGGGTGGGTTGTAGCACATAGTCAAAGCGGCGCAGCAGCGTGAACGGCAGGATCACATTTTTGCAATCTTTAGCGTCGTAGTCACCTTTGATCAGATCGGCGATCTTCCAAAGAAATTCGGCGATCTCAGAATGGTTTTGCACGGACTAATTATCCTTGACTCTGAGTAACCTTTGAACATACCCACTTCAATAATCCTGTAATCTTCTGCGCAACGGCAATGAGGTTTATCGGTGTCAAGCGATCGATTCGAGAGCAAACCATTTCTGTGGACACCTACTTAGACATACACACAAATAGTCAACGCTTCAGGAGTGCCTGTGTCCAGTACACATCCTCTGATCTAGGCACTGCTTAGATGCCCTGATCGCTTGTCGGAACCCCCTTCTTGACTAGCCAATCTCGAATTGCCTCCTCCAACGCCGCCGCCTGTGTGATTTCCATTCGTGCACAAGCCACCTCAAAGGCAATCTTCAGGTCTTTAGGAAGCTTGCCCCGCACCTCTCTAGTTTCCGCCATGTGACCCTACTGCTCAAGTCGGGCTTCATTGTCACATGACGATTTAGAGAAAGTTCAATCTTCCACAATGACGTTTACGGCATAAAGTTATTACGTCATAATGTAGACAGGTTTCGATCCATTTAATCTATTCTCTATGCCGCTCGATTATTTACCAAAAGGTTTTCCAGCTACTGTCCCAGCTCCCAAATTTCAGATTGGCGATCGTGTCCGATGGCAGCCTCAACCCACTGAAGACCTCGGCACAATTACTGGACTCCACTATGCTCCCGTTCAGCACCTACAAAGCTGGGCTTGGAAGTATACCGTTTGGCTAGCTCTGTCCAGCCCCTCCCAGCGTTGGATTAGAAGCGACATGGCTTGGGAGTCTGATCTAGAGCCTGCCCCTCTCGCCTGCGATCAACCCCAGGAGCAGGCATGAGCTTGAAAAATTTAGGCGTTCGAGAACAGACCTTGCTCAATCTCTATTGCCAGTGTCAGTTTGAGATGTCTCCAGCCAATTTCTACGCCAAGTGGAACGTTACCCACGCTCAAATCGCAGCCATCTGCGGCTGCTCCGAGTCTACTGTCGATCGCTGGTTCCAGCGCAGCAGAAGCAGTCAACCACCCGAAGCGATCTATCTCAGACGGCTGGCTGAAATGGACTTTCTTTGGGAGAACTACGAGCAAATTCCAACCCAGTTAAGACAGCAGGTCTGCCGAAGCGATCGCCGTCAACCTTCATAAACTTCCCGCACCGTGCGGGTATGAGCTTGCTCTGCCAATCAAAGCCCTCTTTAATGGGTTGAATAGTACAACTGCTCGAACTTACCAGCACTTTATGAGTAAACTTGCGCTCCAGGAAAATTCAGTCGCGATCGGCAACCAGCTAAAAGCTGAAATTCTGATTCAGGGAACTAGACCTTTGCTCTGGAATCACTTACAGCCATCCGAATCATTCGGCAAGCGTCAAGAGCGAAGCGGCACGCCGGGTAACGACCCAACTGAATGGCAGCGAAATGTTCTGATCACTGAAGATCGACAGCTTTATCTCCTGCCTACTCACATCTTTGGCTGCTTCCGCGATGCCGCCAAGTACACGAAGCGAGGGAGAAGTAGCCTGATGAGCCCAATGGCTTCCACGTTACAGGTGCAAGACCGCCGTATTTATATCGATCGCTATCTGCCGGAAGAACCCATCAGAGCCAGCGAAGACATCGAGCAGGAAGTCTATATTTTCATGAGCGTTGTCAAAAATATTGC
>JAYVFW010000603.1:0-7159 GCA_043772715.1 Phormidesmis sp.
ATCACCCACTACCAGCAAATCGTCGTCGCACTTGATGAAACCATTAAACTAATGGCAGCGATCGACCAAGCGATTCCAGGGTTTCCGATCGAGTAGCAAGAACTTTATGATCAAGTTACCCAATGGCGATCAGGCTCAATTAGGCGATAAGCTCGATCGCTATGTTCTCAATCCGCAGCACCCTAAAGGAAAAGATAAAGCAACGCTATTCAAAAATCGATTAGGAATCACGTTAGAAAATAAGAAGATTCTAGAAGACACACTTTTGGAGGTTGCGATTAATCATGAGGCAACCATCTACAAACAAGACAACTATGGAACCCAGTACGATATTAAGTTTTTGATGACGACCGAAGTTGGGAAATCGTTGGTTATATCATGCTGGATTATTCGCGCTGGCGAAGACTTCCCTAGATTGACAAACACTTATCCTGTCACTAAATAAGGAGAGCAGAGATGACCTTCAAAGAATATGACATCGTTGCCCTAAAATCCGATATCCGAGCCGTCCATAAAGAGAATCAGCAACCTATTTTGCTTCAGCATGGGCAAGTAGGAACAGTGGTCATGACTTTTAATAATGAAGCCTACCTCATTGACTTTTCAGATGCTCAAGGAATGACCTACGCAATGGAGACTATTCCTCAAAATCAACTAATGCTACTTCACTATGAGCCTGCATCAGTTGCCGCTTAACTTAAAAGCTTTCTAGTTGATTGAATAGCGCCTTATTTCTAAATTCTCGATCAAGTAAGGGCATCTTTCATCGCAGATTAATCACAGCAGAGCAGATTCGCCTTTAAGGAGACTACCAAAGTCAGGGCAACGTCTCTCCAACTCAAGCGCAAACTCTGATTGATCAAGCAGCCGAATTTATCACCTTGGCAGAACAGCAAACTCAGTAAGCGTAGACTTCATCATGCTCGAAGCCGTCATTCAAAATCTGACTCGTCAGCAACGCCCCTACTACTTGCCTCAAGGCAACGCCATCAAAGGGGTTGGAGGTCAATATTGGCTTACCTTTCAGCATCGGGATGCAGATAAAGGCGGATTCCTTAAAAACATTGTCTCTCTGCTAGGGTTCAAAGATAAGGCGGTTTCCCACAAGGTGCTTCGCATTGACCCAGCAACTGCCAGAACCTACACTTATATTCCTCGTAAAGCAGGCGATCTACCTTCACCCGCTTTGCTCCGCACTGGCAATCCCAAAATCATCGAGAAGTTTCTCACCCTAGAACGCACCACCAAAGAACCCGCCCTGCTCAGTGGCAGCTTTCGAGAAATCAAAGGCATCAAACGCCGCTACAACCTCCCCGATCAGCTAGAGGCATATAACAAAGTAACGGCTCAGATGCTAGAACGCAGCAGCATTTATCGCCGATCGACTGCTTACTTCGATAGCGGCGTTCTCAAACTCTACGAAGAACCCCTGCAAACGATCGTCCAGACCGAAGGACAAATCCGGCTGCTGATGGACTGGCAAGGGTTCACTAAACGCGCTGATGTGGCAGAACTCGAAAAACTCCACAATTCTGCCTATCGTGCCCAATTTATTCAACGCACCCTGCACGAGTTTCTCCAAGGGCTGGAAGAGAGTGCGTTCAACGGAACTTACATCCTCGCTGAGTTGGTGCGGTTGGGTTTTCTAGAAATCAAGCTCGTCAAAATGAGCCAGCAGCGATCGCTCTACCACAAGAAAACAGGAATTTTTAGCGATCGCCTCGATAACCACATTCTGCACGAAGGCTCTGACAACTTTACTCGTGCCGCTCATTCCCGCAACGCTGAGAGTGTCACCTTCCTTTACTCCTGGGAGCAGCTTGACCAAGAAACTATTGACCAAAGCATTCAGGAGTTTGATAGCGAGTGGCAGCGTCAAGACTTTGCCTACGACTTAACTCAGGAATTCTTACAACAAGTCCTGCAAGAGTACGATCGTCGCGCCGAAGGTCACCAGCCACGCATCGAGCAAATCACGCCTGCCGAGCTTCCCCCAGGTGAAATCACCAAAGTCAAAATCACGGGTGACAACCTCGATCAGGTCGATAGCATTACTATTCCAGACAACACTCTGGTAGAAGTAACCATCACTGAACAGACCGCAGAAGAAATTACAGCCGACTTCACCGTTTCTCCCGATCATCCTCCACAACCCATCACTGACTTTCGAGTCAAAGACAATGCGGGTGGAGAATACACCGTTCAACCGAAGCAGCCACCCCAAGTTAGCCAAGTTGAAGAACTTCCGAACTTCGACGAAATTGAAGGTTTCCAGCAAGCCGTTGAACTGATTCTATCTGGGCAGTCTGGCACGCCCAATGATTTTCTCTACTGGCTGGCACAACAGCGCCCCCGCCAGTTCCGAGTTGAGCAGAGTGACTTACTCGATGAACTGGTCAATCAAGGAACGCTATTTGAACACCAAAAATCGGGTGCTCAACACTGCCTGCGCGTCATGCAAGACTTTGGCATTTCTGTCTGCGCGGATGCCGTCGGTTTAGGCAAAACTCGCCTTGCAGCAGCCGTCTCCCGACTCTATCGCGCTTCAAACGGACAAGCCAAGATTGCGATCGTCGCTGCCCGAAAGCTGCACGATAACTGGAAACGCGAAATGACCGAACTCGGTTTTAGCGAAACCGACTACGAGCTTTACAACAAAAACCTGATGAGCCGGAAAGGGAACGGCTTTATCGACGACTTCAACCGCTATGGAGGCCCCGACCTGGTGATCATCGACGAGGCGCACGAGGGCATCCGCAACTACAAGAACCGAATCCACAAACTTTGTCTGCAAATTCGAGAACGAGATCGCGCTTCTGGTCGGCAACGTCACTTCTTGCTGTTGACGGCAACCCCCTGGAACAATCGTCGAGAGGACATTTACAACATTCTTCAGCCCTTCCTCACTCGACCCGAAGGCTTCACTGAAGCGAGTTTTCCGCCAGAAGTGGTTCAGTGGTTTCAACATCGTGAAACTGGAGTGGAGCAATTCACCGACGACTCCACCTTGTTTCGGCGTATCTACCGAGAACTATTTCTTCAACGCACCCGCCAGATGCTGCGGGATGCCATGCCCGATTTGAACGTCTACGCCAGACGGCAAGCTGAGTGGCTACCCGTTGAGTTTGAACCCAGCACCGAAGAAGCGCTAGAGCAAATCTTCACCCAGTTTGAAACTCAACTCTACATCCCGTGCGCTGACCCTGTTCGTTATCTAACGGGCAGTGTAGAACAGCGGGGGCTACTGCAAAACCAGCGTCGCTTTTTTCTGCAACGGGCAGAGTCAAGCATGTATGCCCTGCGTCAAACGATCGTCAATTTCCGAGGGCGGATTGAGCAGATGAAATCGCGCTTAGGCGATGTCACGATCGATGCGGACGGTCTAAAACAGTTCCTTTTAATTCACTACAAGTTTGAGACCGACCAGCCAGAACAGTTCGATTCTGACGCTCTCAACGATCGGGAAGCTTGGAACGAAGATTATGAAGAAGATGAGGACGATGAGGAGGAAACTCAAGTTGAACAGCAGGAAAAACGGCAGCAACTTCGCCGCACTATTGACCTGGCGATCGAGCGATTGCAGACTGACCCTGTAGAAGCTCGACAGATTTACAACTTGATGTGGTTAGCTTGCGACAATGACTTGATGCAACTGCAAGAGATTCAAGACTTGTTGGCAGACGAGTTTGTCAAAGACCACAAACGAGAGCAAGTCACTCGCAAGGTTCGAGAATTGGTGAGCCAAGGCAAGAAGGTTTTGCTGATCTCTATTTTCTCTGACACCGTAATCGACTACTACCGTTATATGTCTCAAGACGAGTCGATCGACCGTCGGGGCATTGGCATGGCGATCGGTTCAACTAAGCGATACTTTCCCACTACAGGCGCGGGAGTCATTCAAGTTGCACCGCACAACACGCTCAGAGCCGGGAAGCAGCGCACAGGCATCAAACGCCAAGATTTGTTTCGCCTATTCGCGCCAGCCGCAAACTGCAAGACTGTAGCAGAACGCCCTAGCCCAGCCGAAGAAGTGATGGTGTTGATTGGGTCTGAAACGCTGTCAGTGGGTCAAAACTTGCAAGATGCTGACTATTTGATCAACATCGATTTACCCTGGAACCCGATGACGCTAGAACAGCGCATTGGTCGAATCGATCGCCCTAAACAGCACCCCTGCGAAAACCTCTACATCTACTATGCCAACAGCGAAAGCCAACTGCTACGGCAAGCTAGCCGCTTGGATAACCTCAACAAAAAGTTGATTGGTGAGAATCAGACCGGGCATGATGGCACGATTCAAGATGTGCCAAATGTGGATGACCTGGGAGCCTCTATCTATGGTGATACCTTGTTTGACGACACAATTTTGCCAGGGTATGTCAGCTTCATTCGGGATTTAGTCGTAGCAAGACGGCAGACCCAGGAAAGCTTTCAAGAAACGCTTTATCGCCAGCAAGAAACATCACGTGACCTTTACACCCAGCAGGAAATCGTGTTCAGCGAAGATATCAGCCAACGGCTGCAAATAATGGGAGATGACTACCAAGCCAACCCGATCTCGCTGGGACGGAAGACCGGGGAAAAGGAGGAGCCAACGGGATTGGTTGTGCTCACGGTGAAATATTTTGGTCCCAACGGCGAAGTCATCTCAGATCGCCAAGAATTATTGTTTTGGAACGACCAGACCGGGGAACGTGACGGCTATGGAATGGCACTCTCCACTGCGGTTAAAACTCCCGAAGCTGGAGATGTCTTCTCAGCCAGACACCTCCGCACATCGGCTCAGAAACTCTATACCCAGCTAGTAGAACTCAAGCAGCAGCGATCGTCTGAATTGGCTCAATCTGACGCGCTTGAAAACATCACTATCACGTCTGAACGCCTCAACAAGATTCAGCAACGTATCAGCACATTGGATTCTTTGCCTGATGGATGCGATCGTAAAACGGTGAAAGACACCCTCAAAAAATTGAATGCCTGGAAAGGAATTAAATCAGTTCAAAAGCTCTTACGAGATTACACCGATGGGACAAAAGCAGGATTGGAGAACTCTGTTTTTGTTGCCGAACTCGTGAAAGATACCGATGAGAAAAACCTAATTCTAAGTGACGGGGTTAAAGCTTCGACGCTCTCTATTGCTATCTCTGCAATGTTGTTGAGGGCTTGAATCAGGAGTAGTTTTAGATTTGGAGCAAAAAAACAATTCTAAGGACCGGGGTAAAGTGAGTAGGCGACCAGGAACTCACGTTAAGGCTGAAAGACTGGCTAGGTAAAGGTTTCAAAACCGTGCTCAGGCTCATTGAAACATGCCAGTTAATCTCTAAGTTATTTGGCATAGAGCTTTTGAACGGTAGAGCAAGGGTTTCAGTCTCCTGCTTCCTAGTCGGTTCCAGGGATACAACCCTTAACGTGAGTTTCTGGTCGCCTACTCATTAGACCCCGTTTACTGCTCGAACCTAGTAAGGTTTGTCGGGGCTTAAGCCCCGGCAATTCGTTAAAGCTATTTTTTGCAAGCGGACACCCTAGTGCTTCCAGTCAATTTTTGTCAATTTTCGCGACCAGAACCTCTAGAGGTTGGAGTCAGTTTTTGCAAATTCTTCTCGTATCACGCGGAAAGGTTTAACTTTTCCGAAAACTGGTAATGGCTGAATTGGGGGCTAATCATAAAGTTGTGATTAGCCCCAATTCATCTAGTCCTTCTTTCTCACTTTTTCAAGGGTGGTACTTCCAACCCGTTTTTCAAAGTCTAGTACCTCGCTACTTCTACCTTCCTCCCATAGTTCAGAGACAACATCACCAATAGGGTCAATCGTGAACATTACGATTTGATCATTGGCTTCTGATACCAGCCTCACGACAATTTTCTGTAAGTCGCCTTCCTTCTCAAGCCAGTAAAGTTTTGAGTTGAAAGATAGAAGCTTAACTTTGAAAAGTGATGGGTCATAATTTCTACATCTCAAGCATTCAAGAGCTTGTTCAATCTCTTGGTTAGATATTTTTTCTCTAAGCCGCTTGACTAACTGAATCTCCAAAATTTGCTCAGCGCTGTATCTAACTGTGGGGTGTCGAGGGTGCCCATTTTTCTCAGGCACCACTAGATTTAGTTTTTCGAGGTAACTGATTTGATTTGATGTAAGCCCTGTTAGTCGCAAAGCTTCTTGCCTGTTAAACCCACTTCTCATGATTTTTACTTAATTACAAATAGATCTGCTTACTAATCCCTGAAAGACATTTGTTCTAGTCAGCATAATTACTGATGTTTTGTCTGAATTAAGATCAGATACTTGTTTTAAGCGTGATAATTCAGTTGCGCTTCTACTCTTTCACAAGGTGTTTAAATGACTGATAAACTTCACAACTCCGGTGAAATCACTCCTAAAAGTGGTCAATACGAGATTGTGGGTCCGCGCGGTGGAGACCGTGGAGGCTACGAAGTTACTTCGACTAAGGGCAATCCCCTTCCTCCGGTTCCCGAAGCTGGACTAAAACTCAAGCTGGTTGACGACACTAAGCACAAAGGCAAGTAAAAGCACTTTATTTCTTGAATAAAAAGTAAAGTGCTTCCGCCTTAGCGAAGCGACCTCGATAGCGGTTGAATGATTTTAGTTCAGGTTGGTGTTCCCGTAGCATAGGCTTGCTACGGGAACACCAACAACCATAGGGAACCGGAGCAGGAGGTTTTGTCTCGGTTAACCTACGGTTTATGAACTAACTGAGGCTCAACCTTTTCTCACTCGGTAAAGCGCTCGTTTCTTGAGTGCCTTCTTAGGTGGCTTAAGGGCGCTCGCGTCAAATTCTGGCATCAACTCATCGATCGCTAATTGGTCGCCTTATATTGGCTTAATTTTAGGCGTTTGACTAATAGTTTAGTGAGGGATTTGTAGAGCGGTCTAAGTTATCGAGCGTCTGACCCAGCCAAATGACCCATCACGTTGACCCACCTCTGACCCAGTTGACCCATAGGGCGGGTCACTGCACTTTTGGTCTGTGGGTCACTGGGTCAAGGAGCGTTTAGATTTTCAATTTGTGTTAGCAGAAAGCGAATTTCAGGACGGCTAAACCCTTTAGGGGTCTGGCAACGATTCGTGCAAAAGTGAGCCATTTGACGAAAATCGCCTCGGTTCAATGTCTCAAACACCGATTCTTTCGTTCTTATCTT
>JAYVFW010000604.1:0-7145 GCA_043772715.1 Phormidesmis sp.
ATCTAAAGAGCAACCATGAAAGACCTCACTCGCTATCGCAATATTGGCATCTTCGCTCACGTTGATGCTGGCAAAACAACTACTACTGAAAGAATTCTAAAGCTGACTGGTAAGATCCACAAAATCGGTGAGGTGCACGAAGGCGCGGCAACCACAGACTTCATGGCCCAAGAGCAAGAGCGCGGCATCACGATTCAGTCTGCGGCAACCACCTGCTTTTGGAACGAGCACCAACTCAATATCATTGACACTCCCGGTCACGTCGATTTCACCATTGAGGTCTACCGTTCTCTCAAAGTGCTTGACGGTGGCATTGGGGTGTTTTGCGGTTCGGGTGGGGTCGAGCCACAGTCTGAAACCAACTGGCGCTATGCCAACGATTCTAAAGTTGCTCGTCTTGTTTATATCAACAAGCTCGATCGCACGGGTGCCGATTTTTATCGGGTCGTCAAGCAAGTGGACAAAGTGCTGGGCGCAAAACCAATGGTGATGGTGCTGCCGATCGGCGTTGAAGAGAAGTTTTGCGGCGCGGTCGATCTGCTGACCCGCAAAGCCTGGATCTGGGATGATTCTGGCGATCCGATGAGCTATCAGATCACTGAGGTGCCTGCTGATATGGTCGCTGAAGTCGAAAACTACCGCGAACAGCTCATCGAGCTAGCGGTCGAGCAAGACGACACTCTAATGGAAAAGTATCTAGAGGGCGAAGAGCTAGATATCGATTCGATTAAGCGGTGCATTCGCAAAGGCACCCGTGATCTGGCGTTTTTCCCGACCTACTGCGGTTCGTCGTTCAAGAATAAAGGCGTGCAGTTAGTGCTAGATGCTGTGGTTGACTATCTGCCCAACCCGATGGAAGTGACCCCGCAGCCAGAGGTCGATATCGAAGGACACGCAACAGGCAACTTTGCCATCGTTGATCCAGAGAAGCCGCTGCGGGCACTTGCGTTTAAGATTATGGACGATCGCTTTGGTGCGCTCACGTTCACGCGCCTCTACTCTGGCAAAATCTCGAAGGGTGACACCGTGCTGAACACGGCGACGGGCAAAACCGAGCGAATCAGTCGCCTGGTGGAGATGCACGCCAATTCTCGCGAAGAGATTGACTCGGCTCAAGCGGGTGACATTATCGCGATCGTTGGTATGAAGAACGTCCGCACTGGGCACACCATTTGCGATCCCAAAAATCCGGCGACGCTAGAGCCGATGGTTTTCCCAGATCCGGTGATCTCAATTTCGGTCAAGCCCAAGGTCAAAGGCGGCGAAGAAAAGATGGGCGCTGCCTTGACCAAGATGGTGCAAGAAGACCCGTCATTCCACATGATGACTGACCAAGAAAGCGGCGAAACCATTCTCAAGGGCATGGGCGAACTGCACCTTGATATCAAAGTAGACATTTTGAAGCGCACTCACGGAGTCGAGGTCGAAGTGGGCGAACCCCAAGTCGCCTACCGCGAGTCGATTACCAAGCGCCTCGAAGACGACTACATCCACAAGAAGCAGTCGGGCGGTTCGGGTCAATATGCCAAGATCAGCTATGTGGTTGAACCGGGCGAAGCGGGTAGCGGCTTCCAGTTTGAGTCAAAGGTGACAGGTGGCTCTGTGCCTAGAGAATATTGGCCCGCCGTCGAGAAAGGCTTTGAAAGCTGCATCGACAAAGGCGTATTGGCTGGGTTCCCCTGCATGGATTTGAAGTTCACGCTGCTAGAAGGAGGATTCCACCCGGTTGACTCGTCGGCGATGGCGTTTGAGATCGCGGCTAAAGCTGCTTATCGGCAGTCTATTCCGCAAGCAGGGCCTCAGTTGCTCGAACCGATTATGAATGTCGATGTGTTTACCCCAGATGACTATATGGGGGATGTGATTGGCGATCTTAATCGTCGTCGGGGAATGATGAAATCTCAGGAGACTGGGCAGACTGGAGCGCGTCTTAAAGCAGATGTGCCATTGAGCGAGATGTTTGGCTACATTGGCGACCTGCGAACAATGACTTCTGGACGGGGACAGTTTTCGATGTCGTTTTCGCACTATTCACCCTGCCCCAATAACATTGCGGAAGAGGTGATCAAGGCAGCGAAAGAGCGTCAGGCTGCTGGATAGTGTTGATTTGAATCTAACTGCCCTAGTTTATGGGGCAATGTCTTAGGCTTCCTGGTTGGTGAATTACCGATCGGGAGGCTTATTTTTTTGAGAGCGTAATGTGAATTTGATGGTTTTGGTCAAAATGCGTAAGTCCTGACTTGCAATGTTAATAGGCATAGCAGTGTCCATTGGCGTTGCAAGTAACCAATACTATTAAATTTGCGCCCCTGAGGAATTCTCAAGCGCGATCGCTGCCTGCCAACATCAATCTAAGCCGCAATCTCTAAAACCAAGTTGCTTTGTGAAGTTAAAGAGACTTCCATCTCTACGGGCGCACCTTCTTCGACCATTGAGGCCATTTGACCGCCTTTCTGAACGAAATTAGTCACCATTGCAAACATTGCGTTGACTTTGCGGGTGCGCCATTCATCGATCGCTTGCTCAGTTGCCGCCAATCCTAAATAACGCTCCATCGCTTCCCGTAGATAAGTCGCATGACCCGTTTCATTTCGAGCGATGCTCGTCATGCTTTTCTTTAGGTTAGCGCTGTGAGATTTATCTTCTGGCAAGGTGTTTGCCATTCGCAAAAAATCCTTACTGGCATCTAGCTCCAGAATGTAGGTACTCGCGCAAAACACCGACCACTCGATGTTTTGCGGCTTGAGTTGCTCTTGAGAATAGCCCTGAAAATAAGCATCAAAAAACGGACTGCGTTTGCGCTCATTGGTCTGCCATCAACCATTTTTTGAGGCAGTTTTTTGAAATCAATCACTTGCTTATTGAGTTGTTTGAGCGCATGAGCAAAAGTTTGACCATGCCGCCGCTCATCAGAAGCGTGACGATCGAGCCGTTCAGCTAACCAGGAATTTCCTTCAGCTTGAGCGCGATCGCGCAGCGCTTCGAGAAACGGCACTGAGCCAGACTCTGCTAGTTGAAACCCAGCCAAAACGTTGGGTCGAGTTTGCAAATCTCTCAAGCTGCGGGCGGAAATAAACGCCACCGCTCCAGATCCCGCCAAGTGCAGAAGTGGAGTTAAAAAGTTCATAAAGTTTTGTCAAGAGGTTGTTGAATGCGATCGTAGCGCGGTTTCCAAGGTGAAATCGTTCGCTCAGTCCGATTCCTTTACAATTCCTCCCACGTCCTTGAAAGAATTCTATACACTGAGAGAGGCGAAAGCGAAATCGTTTTAGGGGGTTCCGGTGCGCCTGTTTACGACTGTTGCAGCTTTGCGCTGCTATCTAGACCTCTGTCGAAGAAATCAACCTGACTCAGATGATTCTGTCAACCTAAATAGCTCACAAATCGGACTCGTGCCCACGATGGGTGCCCTGCACGCAGGGCATCTCAGTTTGATTCGGCGAGCTAGACAAGAAAATAGAAACGTGGTGGTCACTATTTTTGTTAACCCCCTGCAATTTGCACCCAATGAAGACTTTCAGCAATATCCTCGCACTTTAGATCGAGACAAACAACTCTGTGGACAAGCTGGAGTCAATGTAGTTTTTGCGCCAACGGCGGCAGAATTGGGCATCGATCGCCAACCCTCTGTTCAGGTAATCCCCCCAAAGTTGATGACCTCTGTACTTTGCGGTGCGTTTAGACCCGGACACTTTGAAGGCGTGGCAACCATTGTGACTAAGCTGCTCAATCTCGTTCAGCCCGATCGCGCTTATTTTGGACGCAAAGATGCTCAACAGTTAGCGATTATCCAGCGTTTGGTGACCGATTTAAACTTGCCCGTAGACGTGGTGCCGTGCGCGATCGTGCGAGAGCCAGACGGGTTGGCGTTGAGTTCGCGTAACCAATATTTGAGTGCAGAGGAGCGTCAGAAAGCGATCGCACTCTATCAAGGGCTTTCTCAAGCCGAGAAAGCTTTTCGATCAGGAGAGCGCTTGAGTGCTAACTTAGTTCAGGCAGTAAAGAAAGAACTGGAGAAGGTGCCAGCCATGAAGACCGAATATGTTGAGTTAGTTCATCCAATCACCCTTGCGCCGATGGAAGGGGTTGAAGAAGCAGGGTTGCTAGCGGTGGCTGCCCGCCTCGGTTCGACTCGTTTGATTGACAACGTTTTGCTGCGGACTCGCAAACCGATTTTGGCGATCGACGGTCCGGCTGGGGCTGGAAAATCTACGGTCGCCCGTCGAGTCGCCGAGCAGCTAAACCTGTTTTATTTAGACACAGGAGCTATGTATCGCGCTCTAACGTGGTTAGTGTTGCAATCTGGAATCGCAGTGGATGACGAGCCAGCGATCGCAGAATTGGTCAGTCAAAGTCACATTGAGTTTAAAGATTACGAGTCAGATGCTCAACGTTCAAAGCATATCTTGATTAACGATCGCGATGTCACCGAAGAGATTCGCGATGTAGACGTGACGGCGAATGTCTCGGCGATTTCTGCTCATGCGATCGTGCGAAAGGTTTTAGTCAAACAACAACAACGCTATGGCAGCAGTGGCGGCATTGTGATCGAAGGACGTGATATCGGAACTTGTGTCTTCCCCGATGCGGAAGTGAAAATCTTTTTAACGGCTTCGGTGCAAGAACGAGCCAGACGCAGACAGCAAGATCTCAAGAATCAAGGCAAAGGCGAGATCAGCTTAGACGAGTTAGAACAATCGATTTTTGAGCGCGATCGTAAGGACAGCACCCGCGCAATCTCGCCGCTCAGAAAGGCAGATGATGCGATCGAGATCCAGACCGATCATCTCAGCGTTGATGAAGTGGTGGGGGCGATCGTTAACCGCTATCGGGAGAAGCTGGCTTCTTAACGAAACACCCGACTCAAATTTAAAAAATAAGAAAAGGAAAGCTGACTCTTTGAAGTATGTACCGAAATCGCAACGAACAGTCAATTCCGCTACGTTAAACTCAAAATATAGGCTTGCAGATGCGGATGAATAAACTTCATTCTATTTTGTTAGAGCGTAGAAGTAGCATTGGGGCAGTGAATGGGAGCGGCTTGGAGTAAGGTACAAAAGCGTAGGCAAGCAAAAATTAAACTTGCTGAGTTGACAAGCAAGGCTGACCAGGTGATTGTCATTCACTACTCCTGTGAAAGCTTCTACGATAGATCTGATGGATCTTCCCCAAGAATTACTTCTATCGCTGTTCGCAACTTAGAAGCTGGGCAAACTAAGTCTTTTTCAATTCACCAAGTTGCAGAGAGAAAAGGGTACTCTGCGAGTGCATTGGAGCAACACCATAACCAACTCGAAAAACTCATGCTTGATGAGTTTTATGACTATGTACGTCGGCACAGTTCTCATATCTGGCTACATTGGAATATGAGGGATATTAATTATGGTTTTCCAGCAATAGCTCACCGTTACCAAGTTCTTCAAGGTAAGCCTGAAGAAGTCAACGAATCTAAATTGGTTGATCTATCTCCATTACTGATTGCCATATATGGAAATAGATATATTGAGCATCCTCGGTTAAAAAACCTCGTAGACAAGAATCACATGACGCACAGGGATTTTTTAGACGGAAAATCTGAAGCTGAGGCTTTTGTTAACAAGCAATACGTTAAACTTCATCAGTCAACTCTCAGAAAAGTTGATAATTTTGCAGATATAGTTGAGCGTGCTGCTGATGGTTCGCTTAAAACAAACTCTACCTGGAAGAACATTTATGGAAATTACCCAGCAGCAGTGGTCGAGTTAATTAAAGAGAATCCTATCATAAGTGCATTGGTAGGCTTGATAGGTTTTGTAAGTGCTGTCATTGGCATAGTCACATTATTCGTTAAATAGCATCCTTGACTGAATGAGAAAATTCTTTACCAACACCCCTGAACTACACCTCACAAAGCATTAGCAAACAATGCAAGTCTAGGGATCGATCAGATACCTTTCTGCCAAGATCCCAAGCCAGAGATTTAAGTTGAAAGTATAGGCTTTATCAACTCGGTTTTTTTGAGGTTTTGCTATGTGCTAATTCTGCCTCATCAAAACACTCAGCAACTTCGTCGAGTTGGGCACCGGAAAAAGCGGACTCCATTTGTTTAGAAATGCGCTCTTAGCAGTCTGAATTGAAAAAGCCGTCAGCGATCACCAACAGCTCACCCTAATTCTAACTCTGAGATTATTGCACCGAGCTTAATTTCTTCACCTCAGCATCAGGATTTGCTTCGGGCGTGTCCTTTTCAGACGGTGGCACCACTTGCCAAAACTTGGGTAGATAATCCGACCAGTTTGCCAAAATCGCCTTGGCTTTTGGGCTGTGGGTACGATCGGCGTGTGCCTCAATCAACTCTCTCAACTGTTGCTCACCCGCAGGCGCAATCACTCGCTGGACTTTCACAATCTCTGGGTTGACCTTCGATTGAAAGCTGCCGTCTTCATCTAAGAAGTAGGCTAAACCGCCCGTCATGCCTGCGCCGACGTTGCGACCCGTGCGACCCAAAACGACGATCGTGCCACCTGTCATATATTCGCAGCAGTGATCACCGACACCCTCAACCACGGCTTGCGCTTGAGAATTGCGAACTGCAAATCGTTCGCCTGCTTGCCCGTTGGCAAATAAGCTGCCACCCGTCGCGCCATAGAGACAGGTGTTACCAATAATCACACTCTGAGCGGGATCATAAGTGATGTCCGCACTAGGCTGGATGGCAATTTCGCCGCCGTGCATTCCTTTGCCTACGTAGTCATTGGCTTCACCCACTAAGTTAAGAGTCATTCCAGGCAGGTTAAACGCTCCAAAGCTCTGACCAATACTGCCCGCAAAGTTGAGTGTAATCTGACCGCCAAAGCCTGTGTTGCCATAGCGCTTGGCGATCGCGCCTGCCAGTCGAGCGCCCACAGTGCGATCGGTATTAACAACTTTCAGAGTTTTGGCTACATGAGTCTGGTTTTGAATCGCGGACTGAATATCAGCATCACTGAGCAATTCATCATCCAGAACAACGCCATTGCTGTGAACGGGTTCGTGCTTCAGCCAATCCCGATTTTCGCGAGTATCCGGGAGCCGAACTAAACAATCTAAGTTAAGACTCTTGGTTTTAGTTAACTGCACCGACTCGCGCAGCTTCAGCAAATCTGAGCGACCGATGATGTCATTTA
>JAYVFW010000605.1:0-7138 GCA_043772715.1 Phormidesmis sp.
TTAGGGGGCTTCCCGAATTCACAACCGGAGCGAACCAATTCTGTCGAACTGACGTTAATTTGCTATCTGCGTCGCCGGGGAATTCCACTAATTTTGAGCACGTCGTAGAGCGTCGCACAGTAGGTCGGCAGCCCAAACGTGGCAGGACTGACGGCATTTTGGTAGGTAAAGTGCAGATAGTGAAGTGAAAACCGCTCCCAGTCGCCCATCTGGATGCGAAACAGAAAAATAAACAAATCTGCCAGCCAGAGCGAGAGTGGAATGCGGAAATAGATTTTTTGATTGAGATAGTCACAGGTTTCTTCGATCGCCTGATTCACCGTGATTTTCTCATTGCCTAACACCATGTCACGCGGCTCATTTTCATCAGCAGAATGCTCAACGAGATGGCGCACCACTTGGGCAATATCTCGACCGTGAACAAAGTGAAAACTTCCTTCAGCGTCTAAAAATCGAATCAGCTTGATCCACTTCACCACATCTGAAATCCCCGATGAGATGTGTGAGTAGGGATAGCCATCGCCGCCGCCCAAAACCAGAGTTGGGAAAACGGTCGTGACTTTGGGCGAGATCGCCAACTCTCCAAGCCTTGAATAGCAAATATATTTAGAGCGAATGTAGTCGCTGCCAATTTCTCCGGCTTCTTTGAGCGGTTGATTGTCGCGACCCAACACGCTCGCCGTGCAAAAATAAATCACCCGATCGCACACGTCAGGATCGAGCAGACTCATCAACTCCAGCGTTTTGACCACATTGATGTCATGAACGTCGTCGCCGCCCCACGCCGTTGCCGTCAGCACCGCACAGTTAATGGTTTTCAGGAGATTGCTGTGTTGCCCAATGTCTCGCATATCAGCGCGAATCACCGTCACACCAGGACGAGCATGAACGTTTAACCTGAGCTTGTCAGGGTCTCTGACCAGCAAAAACAATTCATGCTCGGTTTCTTGAATTAAGGCTTCGGCAATGTAGTGACCGATGCAGCCACTCGCACCAGTCACCAAGATTCGCTTTAAGGTCATTTGAGCGCGGGTAGGGTGTCGGGTGTTTCACCCTTAATAAGTTGATGTAGCTAGTAGCTTATCAACCTGTTTGGCAGTTTCAAAGAAGAACGCCGCATTTTCTTCAGGTGTAAGGGGAAGAATACCATGTCCGAGGTTGAGAATGTGTCCTCGATTACCGGCCTTGCGGATGGTGTCGAGAATGCGATCGCGGATGAACGCTTTAGACCCAAACAAAACGCCGGGGTCAATATTGCCCTGCACTTTGACATCTTTGCCTAAGCGGACTCGCGCATCTGCCATATCGACTGACCAATCGATCGAGACGATATCTGCCCCTGATTTTCCCATTCTTTCTAACACACCTGCGCTGCCGCTGACCAGCAAAATGAGCGGCGTGTCGGGATGGGTGGCTTTGACTTGCTTGAAAACCTGCTGCTGATAAGGCAGGGCAAACGTGTCGTAGTCTTGAGGGCTGAGTTGACCCGCCCACGAGTCAAACATTTGCACCACCTGAGCGCCACAGTCAATCTGATAGCGAATGTAGGTGGCGATCGAATCTGCCAATTTCCCTAGCAGTTGGTGCAAAATGGTCGGATCTGAGAACGCCATGTTCTTGATCACTGAGTAGGTTTTAGAGCCTTTGCCCTCAACCATGTAAGCGGCCAGCGTCCAAGGTGCGCCGACAAACCCCAGCACGGTTGACTGGTTGCCGACTTCTTGACGCAGCGCAGTGAGAATTTGTTTGATAAAGGGCAGTGACTCTTCTGGCTCTAGGGGGCGCAGTTGATCGACTTGTGCCTGAGTGCGAATCGGCGAGTCAATAATCGGGCCTTTGCCTTCGGCAATGTCCATCTCAACGCCCATCCCTGGTAAGGGTGTGACGATATCTGAAAAGAGAATTACGCCGTCTGGCTGAAAAGCTTTCCAGGGTTGGAGAGAAATCTCGATCGCCACGTCTGGAATCTCGGAGCGTTCACGAAACGAGGGGTAGCGATCCCGCAAATCTCGATAGGCTTTCATATAGCGACCCGCTTGTCGCATCATCCACACGGGAGGACGATCGAGGGCTTCTCCTCGTGCCGCCCGCAATAAGTAAGGAACCTGCTGCCCCGTCATTTCCGCCTCTTTTGATAAGTGTTTCAAATTCATCTGTCAGCTTATCACTGTGAGTCTTCGCTTTGGCTCACAAAGCTTGTAATGTAACGGTTTTGAAATGTTTGCCGAGAGTCAGGGGTCTTTCAATAGGTGTACGATCCCGATCGCTCAGTTAACCGAACCCCTACTTAAAGAAGATAAGCATCTCAAGCTTAAGAATGATTCTGAATGAGTAACCACTGCATAAGCTTGTGTTGTTCAAGCGAAATATTAGAGCAAGGGTTTCAAACCATGAAAACAAACACAATCACTAAAGTCTTAGCAGCCAGTGCAGTTGCGATGAGTCTGGCAGTTCTCCCAGCTTCTGCTCAAACCGGAGGCACAGGCACCGGAACTACAGGTACAGGCACCGATGCGACGGGCACCACAACGACCCGAACTGATTACAATAATAACGACGATAGAAATGGTTATTGGGGCTTGATGGGCTTATTAGGTCTGTTTGGCTTGATGGGTCGCCGCAGCAAGCAAGATGACACAGCGAGTGCTTACCGTGACCCCAGCACGTCTGAAACGACGGGTTCACGTCGTTATTAATTAAGTCCTTTGATCATGCATTTTTGGGGCAAACGTGATGTTTGCCCCATTTTCGTTTTCAAGGGACTCTAATGTAAATCTGCATCCCACACGGCAATGTAAATCCGATCGCGGTTATTGCGCTCAATTACACCTTTCAATCCACCTTGCTGAAAGCTATATTGATTGGCTTGCCGTTGGTAGACACGCTGAAGCCCTGCCATCACATCAGACGGAGCCTGACTGCCCAACATCCCGTTAACGGTGACTCGCATCAGTAACTCATCCAGCGAGGGGGCAAATGAGGCTTCGGTTTGACGAACTTTATTAGAGGTGCGATCGTAGCTATATGCCAGGGTGACTTGATCGGGGATGACTTCATATAAGTCGCTGCGAGTGTTTGCCCAATAGCCTTTCTTGGTTGTGGTGGGTTCGCCCAACGCGGCTTTGATCTCAGATTCAGACGTGCCTGTAGGAAAGCCTGGAATTCTAGAGAGAATTTGACCAGACGGTTGAGCCTCTTTAGGCTTTTGAGGCGGTTCATCGGGCGGAGTGGGATCTGAGACTGGCGGAGGCGTTGGCTCGATCGAGACGCTAACTTTCGGCGATGGCTGCGGCGATGCAGAGACGCTAGGGATCGGTGAAGATTCCGGTAAGGGCGCGATCGAAGGCGAAGGTGAAGACTCAATCACGACGGGGTTTTTAGGCGGTTGAGGTCTAAACAGCAACATGGCGATCGCAACTGCCGTAATAGTGATCCCAGAGGCAGCCGCCATCCACTTCACTAATCTCAAGCCAGGTTTGCGCGGCGTTGCGTCAATATTTGGGCGATCAGATCCGCTAACCCGACCGATCGCTTTCGTCTCGGTCGAGCTTTCACTCGGCAGGTTGCGATCGGGTGAACGAGGAATCGGCGGGCGCGGCACCATTGGGACGGTCGGCTCATGCACTTCGTAGAGATTGAGTGGCTGAGAACCGATGAGATTGACTGGAAGGGTCGCTTCAGGGGAGATCGGGATGTCAAGACGCTGCGATTCAGAAGTTGGCAAGAGTTTTAGCCAAGCTTCTACCGTCGCCGGACGATATTGCAGATTCAGCGCCATGCCTTGCATAATGGCTTGATTGACTGCGGCGCTAAGGTGTGGCTGCAATGATCGTGGGTCAGTCATCGGCTGACGATCGCGCAAAATTGAGGCAGTCGGAATCTGGGCAGTCAGTAGGGCATAGAGAGTCGCTGCTAACCCATAAACATCCGTGGCTGGGCTGCGCTTTTCTTGGACAAAATATTGCTCGATCGGCGCATAGCCTGACGAAATCATGTTGGTGTGGGTCTGCGTCGAACCGGGCGTAAACTCACGAGAGATGCCAAAATCGATCAAAACAACTTGCTGAGTTCCGGCTCGCAAAATAATGTTTTGGGGCTTGATGTCTCGATGCAGCAGTCCGTTTTGATGCACCACCTGCAACGCCGAGCCAACTTGTCGAATGTAGTGAATGGCGGTTGCTTCGGGCAGGGGGCGATCGGGAAAGACGCACTCTTCTAGCGTCGGCCCAGGGATATAGTCCATCACCATAAATGACAAGCCAGCTTCTAAGAAGAAGTCGCTGACTCGCACAATGTTGGGATGAACGCAGATCGCTAAACGTCGGGCTTCATCTTGAAACTTACGCTGAAACTCTAAGAAATTGGGGTCGTTTCTCAAAGCCTCGTTGAGCGTTTTGATCACCACAACTTGATTGAGATAGTGATGAGTCGCTTTATAAGTGATGCCAAAACCGCCTCGTCCGAGTTCTGCATTGAGCGTATATTTGCCACCCTGTAGCGTTTTGCCGATTAGCGCATCCATGTTTTATCGATTGACGGCTCGTCTATTCTAAAGCGACTTCACGTTAGCGCAATTTGCGGAACGATCGATCAAGCTTCTAGGGTAATCACAGGAATAGAACATTGAGTGCGATTGAGCGGCTCTTGAGCGTCTGCGAAGTTTTCTAGCCGTTCTAATCGCCCGTTCATCACCTCCATCAAGGTTTGGCTCAATAGAAAGTTGAACCCTGACGATCGCGCTTTAAGTGGCTCAAAGGAATTTGATTTCGGCGATTCACCCGTGACCGTTTTTAGCAGGTCGATTGGCTCACGCCAAAAATCCGCAGGACGTTCATCTTCTAACACCACATGGGCAAATTCTGAATCAACAGCGCTCACCGAGAGGGTGATTTTGCCTTGCTGCATCGTGTCGATCGCGCTGTTGACCAAATTGAGCAACACTTGTCGAAACCACTTGGGGTCTGCCAGCACATAAATCTCAGGGTCAGGCAACTCAACGGTCAACCACAAGTTGCGATTTTCGGCTTTGAGATGGGTCAGATCTTCAATTTGAGACAGCACCCCTGCAAGTTGAACGGGCTGTAGCTCTAGCGCGTCGGTTCCTTGCTCAACTCTAGCAACGCCAATCACTTCATCTAAAATCTGCACCATTTTGAGGGCAGATTCGTGGGCTTGAGTAATGAATTCTCGTTCCTCTTCAGTGTTTTCGCACAAGTCAGCCAGAATCAGTTGATGAACGCCGATGATGCCATTGAGGGGCGATCGTAGCTCGTGAGAGGTGCGTGAGAGAAACCCCCCTTTAAACTGACTCATCTCAACTGCCATTTGATAAGCCAGTTCAAGCTGCTGATAGCGGTTTGAACTGGAATCTGCGACAGTGATCGGTGCTGCTGGCTGAGAAGGTTCTGCGCGAGGTTTTGTGTGCCAGAACCACCAGCCTGCTGTGAGTCCTAACCCTAGCCCACTCCCCAGGCACATCCAATTTATCCAGTTCATTTGATTAACTATCGTTCTAATTAGGACTTAACAGGGGCATCGAAGGATTTCTGGCGTTGCTGAATGAAATATGAATTGCCCCCCTAGCCCCCCAAGTTTGAGGGGAACCAGAATCTTAACGTCCCCCAATTTTGGGGGATTTAGGGGGCGAAAGGATTCAGCCTTGATAGACAGATTCATACTTCAATTCAGCAACGCCGAGTTAAGGATCGGGGATTAAATCATGTCGGTTACTTGCAGCGTTAAGGGGCGCGGCGGTGCCATGCCCGTACGCAAGCTTCGTCGCTGTGTTCTAAGATTCTCTGAGATTTGGCAAGTTTAATGCGATCGCACCTTGACGAAGAATTTCCCATCCGTGACCCGTCCATTTTGCAACGGTAGAAGGCATCCCAGAACCAGCCTGATGGTCAGATCCTAAGCGATCGAGTTCCCAGGGCAACAGTGTCATCACGTCTAAAAATGCTGTCTCGATCTCAGACATAGTTTGTAGGGCGGGTTGTCCCGATTTGTTGGCGCTGGTAGTTGCTAGAGCACCCGTCTCTGACAGAATAGCGCGAGCGATCGAGTGATTGGGAACTCGAACTCCGATCGTGGTGGGATTGTTGGGATTCATGGTTGCGGGCACGCGATCGCTCGCGGGAAGCACTAGCGTTAATGCACCCGGTAAATAGCATTCAGCTACTTGTCGCCAAACTTTCCGTTCTGCCTCAGTGCCAGTGGCATATTGCCATAAGTCAGAGATTTCTGCTGCCATTAAAATCAGCGGCTTGTCTAAACTGCGCTGTTTGATGGTGAAAAGCAAGTCGGCGCGATCGGGTCTAGCGGCTAATGCTGGAATGGTATCAGTCGGAAAGCTAATTAAGTGATCGCCCGATCGAACGCCATTAACTAGGGTTTTAAGAGAGACTTGAGACATTGGATTACATCGGAAAAAGAGAGCAAAGATTTTGTGTCAATAGTTCTAGGTTAGTAGTTCCCGATCTTGAACAGCACATTCCGGCTTGTAGTTGTTTATTCCACATTGAAGCGTCGATTTAGCAATATTGGCAAGTTTGAATGATTTAAGATATTGTGTACAAGCTAAATGTATGGGAAGCAAGTTTATGCCAATTGTTGTTACCCTAAATCCAGAATTAGAAGAGCAACTACGAAAGAAAGCTGCACGGCAAGGTCAAGATGTTAACCTTGTTGCGGTTGAACTCCTTGCGAGTGCCCTTGCGTGGGAAGCACAAGATTCAGAAGAAGCTATAAAAGGCATTTAGCAGGGATTAGATGATTTTGAGTCAGGGAAGTTTCGCCCTTTTGATGAATATGCTGACGAACAGCGTCGAAAGGACAATCTGCCTGCATGAAATATCGTGTTGAAATTTCCAGCGTAGCAGAAGCGGAAGCGGATACTGCGTTTCTGCGCTTATCGCAGCTAACATCTCCTGCTCAAGCAAGTGGTATGGCAAGTTACTCAAGGCAATTGAGTCTCTATCATCAATGCCGAAGCGATGTTCTTTAGCAAGAGAGAATGAGCATTTTAGCCAGAAAATTCGGCAACTTCTCTATGGTCGGGGGCGCAATCTGTACTGTATCCTTTTGGCGTTGCTGAATGCAAGTATGAATTGCCCCCCTAGCCCCCAAGTTTGAGGGGAAC
>JAYVFW010000606.1:0-7133 GCA_043772715.1 Phormidesmis sp.
TAAGTGAGGAGCTTTTCAGAAGAAAGCTCCTCATACCAATTTAAACGGTGTAGGTGGCAGATAATTTTTGGAGCATCGTCCCCGTCTAGGTTGCATCCCAGCATCCTCTTCGATCTGCCTTGTTCGCTTTTTAAATTGGTATCACTTAGCGTCTGTTTTGTTTGAAAATAAAAATCTCCCCCTCGTTTGTGGCGATGACGACGTTACCGCCTGAGATCGCCGCTTTAGAAGGGACGCGATTTGCCTCAACCTTTCCATCTGTGCCAATGTAGATGACTACTTCGGCTCGATCGGGAAACGTGACAATGAATCTAGTACCACCGCGCACACTCAAAGTTCCGAAGTTGATCTTGCAAGTGGTAGCGGCGCGTAAGGTGCCACTTTTGTCAAAATATTTGCAGGGTGATGGGTAGTTAACGGTGGTACTCGCCTGAGCGATCGCCGGAAAAGCTAGCACAATGATGAACGCAGATAGTTTTTTTAACATTCACGAAACCTAAAGTTGAAGTTGGGTGATGGCAATCCCACCCGATAAGCAAACATCCACATCTGAACCGGGATTGCGTCTGCGTTTAGTATATTCTCCGCAGTAATAAAAGTCATTGCCTTCGATGCGAAAGTCTGTAGGCAAGGGCTGAGTGCAAGGTTTGCAAAAGACGATCGCTGGCTCAATTCCCACTTCTAAATAAGGCAAATTAACATTCCAAAAAGTCCCTGGTTTATGTGATCGATCGCGCAATTCTGCCAAAACTTTTGCTGTCCAAAAGGCGGATAGATCCCAATCGATCGGCAGCTTCCCTTTCTTGTATTGAGAAATTGCCACACCCGGAATTCGATGAAATGCGGCTTCTCTGACAGCGGCGATGGTTCCAGAAATATAGACATCTGCGCCCATATTGCCGCCCGCGTTAATGCCAGAAAGCACGAAATCGACATCAGAACAAAGATGGCTGAGGGCAATTCGCACACAGTCGGCGGGAGTTCCGGCGATCGAGAATTCACGGTGCGATCGCGTCTCTAGCCGAATCGGTTTTGTCGTCGTCACCTGATGACCACAGCCAGAATGATGATCGCGAGGTGCCACAATCATTCCTTCCCCATCTACTGCCTTCAACAAAGCTCGGATGCCAGGGGCATCAATTCCATCATCATTAGTCAAAATCAAAGTCATAGAAGTCCCTGTAGAGACGCGATCCATCACGTCTCCCTATCTTTAACCAAAAGCAGTATTAATCGCCCAGATAGATGCCCAACCCCCGCGCCGTTTTGACCAGTGTACTGTTAGGGTCTACCACACAATAACGAGCGATCGCCTGTGCAATCGGCACACTAATCACCTGACGATCGCGCCACCCAACCATGCGATCGTAATGTCCTTCGGCAATCAAATCCACTGCTGCAACCCCAAAGGCAGAAGCCAGCAAGCGATCGAGCGGTGATGGCGTTCCTCCGCGCTGGACGTGCCCCAACACGGTGACACGAGTTTCTGCGCCGCTGCACACGGCAATTTGATTGGCTAAATATTGTCCAATGCCGCCATAGCGAAATTGCCCCGATGGATCGGTCGAACTGATCGATTCTCCGGTTTCAGTTCGCACGGCTTCTGACACAATCACCAGCGAGTAGTCTTTGCCTTGTTCTTGGCGTTCTCGCAGCTTTCCGCAGATGTTGGCGATCGTATAGGGAATTTCAGGAATCAAAATCACGTTGGCTCCGCCTGCAATTCCGGCGCTGATGGCGATGTGTCCAGCATCTCGTCCCATGACTTCGAGGATCATGACGCGAGAATGACTGGCTGCCGTGAAGTGCAAGCGATCGAGCGCCTCAGTCGCCGTGTTGACCGCCGTATCGAAGCCGATCGAACATTCAGTAATATCGACATCGTTATCGATCGTTTTAGGAATCGTCACCAAATTTAGTCCGCCCTGCTGTGCCAATCGCCGCAAAATTGCCATACTGCCATCGCCACCGATGCCGATAATTGCGTCTAACCCCAGCAGGTGATAGCCATCAATAATTTCTTGAGCGCGATCGACGAGTTGACCATCCGCCATCGGAAACGCAAAGGGATTGCCCTTATTAGTGGTTCCCAAGACCGTTCCTCCGGCGGTGAGGAGCCGATCGACCTTCTCGATATCAAGCGGCACAAATTCTGGAGGGCGAGACATTAAGCCTTGAGTGGCTCTAGAAATGCCCAAAACCTTCCAACCATAGGTGCCGATCGCCCGAAACACGACTGCCCGAATCACGGCGTTCAGCCCCGCACAATCTCCGCCGCTTGTCAAAATACCAATGCGCTTCGTCTCGCCCATAATCTCCTACACTGAATAAGCTGTCAGTGGTACGGCAGACTTATCGCTACTTGCCACCAACTCATTTTCAGTCTGACTTTATCGACTTCTGGGGCAGTTTTTTTGAGCAGTATCCAAAACAACACAATTGGTTCAACTATGTCGGAAAACAATGACATAACGTTTGAGCAAGAAAGCTTTAACACGATTCCGGCTTCACCTGCGGGGTTTAAATCCGGCTTTGTGGGCATCATCGGTCGTCCCAACGTGGGCAAGTCCACTTTGATGAACGATTTAGTGGGACAGAAGATTGCCATTACGTCCCCCGTGGCGCAGACCACCCGCAATCGTCTACGAGGAATCTTAACTACGCCAGAAGCGCAGATTATTTTTGTCGATACGCCCGGAATTCACAAACCCCATCACGAATTGGGCAACGTCTTGGTAAAAAATGCTCAAATCGCCATTCACTCGGTCGATGTGCTGCTGTTTATGGTGGATTGTTCGGTCGAGCTGGGCGGGGGCGATCGCTACATTGCCGATTTGCTGAAGGAGATCAAAATCCCGATCATTTTGGGACTCAACAAAGCCGATCAGCAATCTGAGGACGATTTATTTTTGGATAACAGCTATCGCGCTCTAGCCACAGACCATGATTGGACAGTGGCTAAATTTTCTGCTCTCACAGAAGACGGTCTAGAATCTTTGCAGCAAAGCTTGATTCAAAATCTAGAGCCGGGTCCTTACTACTATCCGCCTGATCTGGTGACCGACCAGCCAGAACGCTTCATCATGAGCGAGTTGATTCGAGAGCAAATTTTGCTGCTGACTCGTGAAGAAGTGCCGCATTCGGTCGCGATCGGCATTGAGCGAGTCCAAGAAGAAGACACGATTACTCGCGTTTGGGCGACGGTGTTTGTTGAGCGCCCGTCTCAAAAAGGCATCATCATCGGCAAGGGTGGAACGATGCTCAAAGAAATCGGCACGGCGGCTCGTCAACAGATGCAAAAACTGATCGATGGCAAGGTTTATCTAGAGTTGTTTGTGAAAGTTCAACCCAAGTGGCGACAGTCTCGCACTCGTCTTGCCGAGTTGGGCTATCGAGTCGAAGAATAGTCTTAACATCGTAAAGGTGTTTAAGTCTCCTATCTGTCAGCGTTCTACGTTGCCGAAAAAATTTGAACAACTGATTACATCTCGTCAGGATTGACACCCATCTCTCGCAGACGTTCTGCTAGTCGATCGGCGCGTTGTTGTTCTTGGTTGGCGCGTTGTTGTTCTTGGTTGGCACGCTGTTGTTCCTGGTCAGCACGTTGCCGTTCTTGATTTCTCAACTGCCCAATTTCTGTAAAAGTCAGAAACCGCCCTCCATCAGGACGATAAATTTCCATCGTGTCAGCCGTGACTTCAAACCGAATTTGTAATCGCGGACTGACCCAACCAGACATATTTTCAATCACGTCTAAATAGCTATCCGATCGCAGCCATCCAATCAACTCGTTGTCATCTGGGTCGTAGACATAATATTCTTCAACCCCATATTGGTTATAGAACTTATACTTTCTGGCGGTTTCTGCTAACCGATTTCCGGGTGACAAAATCTCAAATACGACCTGCGGGGGAATGTTGCCCTCTAGCCATTGTTGATAAGAGCCGCGATCGCCCTTTGATCGCCCAAACATCACCATTGCATTAGGCGCTTGTCGAATCGTGTTGCTTCCCTCAACGGGATACCAGAGCAGATCACCTGCTACAAACACGTTGGAATCGCTGGCAAACAACGCCTCTAAGTTTTCTTTAATCGTGACAATCCATCGAAATTGTTTGGTGTTGTCAGACATGGATTGCCCGTCGCGTTCCGGGTAAAAAACTTCGGCTTTTGTTGGGGAGATCATGACGACAAAGGCTCCAGAAAAACCATTGCTTCAACATTAACAGACTATTTGTATTACATTTTCTGCAACACGCGCCGAATCATCTCAGCGGTCACTTGGTCAGTGGTGATTGCCGTTCCGATCTCAGTCGGCAACACAAATCGCACTTTGCCCGACTGAACTTTTTTATCGCTTTGCAGCGTCGTCAGAATCGCTCCAATGTCCATCCCGTCAGGTAAACGAGTCGGCAACCCCGCTTTCTCGATTAGAGCGAGTTGACGATCGCAGCTTTCCTGATTCCACAGCTTCATCTCGACCGCAATTTGTCCGGCTGCCACCATGCCGATCGCTACGCCTTCGCCATGATTGATGACTCGATAACCTGTGAGACTCTCAACTGCGTGTCCGATCGTGTGTCCATAGTTAAGAATTTCGCGCAGTCCTGATTCTTTCTCGTCTTTGCTGACGACGTGGGCTTTTGCCTGACACGATCGCGTCAAAATCTCTTGCAGCAATTCGTCATCAACGTAGCGCAGTTGATCGAGGCGTTTGGCTTGTTCCATCTTCTCGAACAGTTCTGCGTCCCAGATAATGCCGTATTTGATCACTTCTGCAATTCCAGCGCGAAACTCTCGCATCGGCAGCGTTTTCAACACTTGCGGATCGATCAACACCAGTCGAGGCTGATGAAAAGCCCCAATCAAGTTTTTGCCTTTGGGATGATTGACTCCGGTTTTGCCTCCGATCGCCGCATCGACCATTGCCAGCAGCGTTGTTGGCACTTGTACAACATTAATGCCTCGTAGCCAGGTCGAGGCGGCAAATCCCGTCATGTCGCCAATTACGCCGCCGCCTAGTGCCACCATGGTGGACGATCGTTCTAACCGATTTTCTAATGCCGCGTCATAAATTTTTTGCACCGTTGCCGGAGTTTTGTAGCGTTCTCCCGCAGGCAGAATGCAGCTTGTGACTTGAAAGCCTACCTGAGCCAGTGAGTCGATTACTCGTTGCCCATAAGCCCGAAAAATCATCGGATTCGAGACGACGAGAATCTTGCTTTGCGGTTTGAGGGTTAGCGTTTCTCCGGTAATCCATGCGCCAATGTGATCGAGACTGCCCGGAGCGATGGCGATCGCATAAGCGTTCTGAGGCAACGGAACCGGAATAACAGAGTGCATGGTGGATGACGAATAAAACCTTACGGTTCATCTTATCTAAGCACTTGTCACAAATGACAAGTTTCTCTTTCTGGCTCAATAGTTTCGTATAGTTGGGTATAGGATTTATTTGGAGTATGCCGTTATGTCAGCAGTGATCGCTTATTTAGCCCTCGTGGGGGGTGCCTTCGGGTTAGCACTGGCGCTGTTTTTTGGCTTCCGTGCGATCAAGCTGATTTAAGAGTTGCGATCGCAAATCATTTAAAACGAGACAGTCCTGACTGCCAAAAGCTATCGAGACTGTCTCGCTTGGTGAATGCCTATTTTTCTCCTGAGATCCGCATCACGACTAGCGTCATATCATCGGCGTTATGCTTGTCTACTCCGATAAACTTTTGCACACACTCAAACAGATATTTCAAGATCATTTGCGGATCATCATACTTACGACACGCTAACTGAAAGGCTTTGGTTAAGTTCTCTTCGTCAAATCGTCGCCCGTGTTGGTTGGCTGCGTCTGTAAAGCCATCAGTGTAATAGATGATGGTGTCGCCCGGAGATAGTTGCACCTGAGCGTCTTGATACTCAGTTTCAGCATCTAATCCGATCAGCATTCCTAGCGTGTCTAGGCGCTCGATCGTATCCGTCTCAGCCTGCCACAACAGAGGCGGATTATGAGCCGCATTGCTATACGACAGAACGCGAGTCTTGGGATCATACTCCGAATAAAACAGCGTTACGAACCGATTTGAGTTTTCTAAATCGGCATACATAACCTGGTTGAGATGCTGCAAAATTCGCGCTGGAGAGTGTCCGTTCAAAACTTCTGCCCGCAGCATTCCCCGCGTCATCGTCATGATCAGACCTGCGGGAACGCCTTTGCCCATGACATCGCCGATCGTCAGGCTCCATCGCCCCGATTCGTTTTCGCTGTCTGGTTTGCGAATCTGCCCATAGTCAGCGGGGATAAAGTCGTAGTAGTCGCCGCCAACCCGATTCGCCGTTTTACACAGCGCCGCTAATTCTACGCCTTCAATATTCGGGCACTGCCGAGGCAAAAGCCGCAACTGAATATCGGCTCCGATTTCTAACTCACGATCGAGGCGCTCTTTTTTGCGAAGCTCAACGGTTAGCTCATCGTTTTCGATCGCGACTGCCGTTTGATCAGCCACCAGCCGAACTAATTTTTGGCGAGTCTCTGTCCACGTATATTCAGGATCACGACTAAACACATACAGCCGACCGCGCTCAATGTTTCTGACCAAAATTGCCGTGCCAAAGATTTGAATATCTGAGCCTAAGAAACGGCTGACCTGATGATCAAGTTTAGCGATCGCTTGGGGCGATTTAGTCAACCCTTCAGCCGGGGGCACGTTTGCAAACAAGGTGGTGACTTGTTTCATTGCCGCTTCTAAAGCTTTACGGATCTCCTGACCCCAGTGATTATCTTGGCAGTGCAGCCGCTCTAGTTTGACTTGCCCGTTGGGACGAAACATGATCAGCGCCCCGCCATCAGCATCGGTGACGCGGCTTGCCATCAGAGGAATCAACTCTAGAAACTGATTGAGATTGTTAAAACTGCGAAGCGCAAACCCCAGCGAACTCAACAGGTCTTGAATTTTGTGCTGCTCACGATTCAGCCGTGCCACCAGTTCCTTGAGGGCAAGCACTGGCGTTACGTCTGAGGCACCGTTGCGATCGGGCGGTTGAGAGGGCTGTCTAGGAAGGGGCACAGCAGTCATTAGGGCAGATAAGGGATTTTAGTATCCGTGCTAGAGAATATAAGTCAAAAATAAACAACTTGGTGGCTT
>JAYVFW010000607.1:0-2544 GCA_043772715.1 Phormidesmis sp.
GGTCCGTTAGTCGAAGTTCCGGCACTCATCGGTTTGGTCAACGTCTCGTTTTGGTTTCAGAGACGATTCTTTGCTTCACCATTGCTATAGAGGTTCAGATATAGAGCAAGCCATTGAACCGATCGAAAAGAACGTATGGTGGATGATTCCTACCAAGCCTGCAGGCGTTCGTAAGCCTTTGCCAGAGGAACTCATTAAGGTGCTGGCAAACGAAAGTCGCCTCAAACTCGTGGGGCTTTTAGCGCAGCGAGAACACAGCGTTGAAGAACTCGCAGCCATGCTGCAACTCAAAGAGCCGACCGTTTCTCACCATCTCACCAAACTCAAAGAACTCAATTTAGTCAAGATGCGCCCTGATGGCAACACCCATTTCTATCAACTCAATCAAGACGCACTGCAAGAACTCAGTAAAGCGGTCTTTTCTCCCAGTCAGATGGCAACCTTTGCGATCGAGGTTAATGATGATGCCTGGGAAGAGAAAGTGCTGGGTGATTCTCAAATGGCTCGTCAATCGATTTGAGATCGGAGAACTCTACACCCGAACGATCGCTCAATGAAATTATTAAACGCACTCATCCAGACACCGCCACCCTACGACGAGAAATGGTGGGCTATCGCCTGATGCAGCGAGAGAATGGGGTTTATTGGCGCATACCCGAAGATCAATGGCGAGAGGAGTTAGTGCTTTAAGAAAGCATTAGAGCATCAAAAATTGAGTGCAGTCATCAAAAGACAGGCAGTCTTATGGTCGCATTTCTTCAACGAGTTTGATCGGTTTTTGGGAATGAGTCTTAGCTTAATCCCTGACCGCTGCTTTTTGAATCTTTCTTAAGTTGAATGGCTGATCTAAAAACAGTAGCCTATACTACAGAAAGTAAATCGTTCATCTGATTCTGGCTAACAGCCGAGTAAGACGGAAGTAGAGAGCTGACCCAATTTATTCAAACTATTGGCACTCTCAAAGGAACGCGCCTTCCTCTAGATCTTCACTTTCCTCAGAGGCGACTCAAATGCGACTTTCTTATCGGGGCGTTAGCTACGAATCTACCCCTCTTACGCTTGAAGTGACTGAAGGCGAGATTCAAGGCAAATATCGTGGAGCATCTTGGAAGTGTCACACCCTTGCCGAAGCGCAGATTCCTCAAGCTCCTCAACGCTTGAAGAACCAAAATAGCGTTTATTCTCAGCAAGACCGCGCTCAGATTGAGCGTACGCAGCTTTCTCAAACGCTGCCAGTTCGCTCAACCTTCAACGTTTTGCAGCAACTCAAACGCATCCATAGCGCCAATGTTTATCGCAGCTTAGAACACCGGATGCAGGTGGCAAGAGATCGAGAAGATGATCAACTGCTTCAGGTTTTAGAGTCTGAGTTGAGAGAAACCGTCTTGCGATAGCGCGATCGTTTTGTAGGTGAAGGTTATGGGTGGCATTTGGCGAGAGCTGGTGCCACCCTTTATTATCCGCCCTCGCTTCGACCCGTCACTGATAGCCCTTCTACAATCAGCGAGGGCGTGTGACAAGAGCCATTCCAATCTCCGTCGCCGCCGAGTTCGACCAAGTTTTTGAGAGCGGTGTAGACGCTGCCTGCCACCATTGTGTCTTTGACTCTGCCGACGATTTGACCCTTTTGCACTCGATATCCCAGGTCAACGTTAATCGAAAATTCGCCAGAGATGCCCGCGCCGCCGCCCAGCATTTGATCTAAAACGAGTCCGTCTTCCATCGTCGAAATCAATTCTGGAAATGATTTGACCCCCGGCTCGATCAGCAGGTTAAACAAGCCAGGATTGGGGTAGCTGCCTAACCCAGGACGAAAGCCATTCCCGGTAGTGCCACTGCCTAACAGTTTTCCGGTGGTGCGATCGGCATAAAACAACTGCAAAACGCCGCGATCGATAAATGTGATCGGGCGAGTCGGGGTGCCCTCATCGTCAAACGGGCAGCTAAACGGACCGGTCTCTGGTTTTTGGCTAATCGTGATTGCTTCAGAGATCACGGGTTGATCTAGGCGATCGCTCCAAGGCGATGCCCCTTCGATCACCTGTTTGCCGTTTAGGGCTGACTGCACCGTGCCCCAAAGCATATCGGCGGCTTTAGACGTGAAGAGGATGGGAACTCGCCCGATCTGTGCACCCACGTTTTCTTTTGCCCACCCTAAGCGCTGCATAATCAGTTGAGCCACAAGTGCTGGGTCGAGTCGATCGCGCAAGGTTTGCCCGTCGCTGACATTGAGAAAGTCGTCTCCCCGCACCCACTCCACTTCTAGGTAACCGCTCAAAGTGGTGTCAGTGTAGCCGCAATCTAGCCCGTTTGAGGTGATTAAGCGAGTGGTTTCTGATTCACACTCCCAGCCGCCTGCACAAAGCACTTCGGGATACTGATCTCGCACCAGCTCGATCGCCTGCCTTCCCCATTCCACGAGGGTTTCAACCGAGACGGCTGCGCCTACGTTGGGATAGATTAATCGAGAAGCCGGAGCCAGTTCGATCTCTTCGGGTTCGTTAAGTTGACTGAGAGCAATGGCGCGATCGACCAGTGCCTGAG
>JAYVFW010000608.1:0-7126 GCA_043772715.1 Phormidesmis sp.
AGATAGTCTGTGGCTTGACAGCCACGCGGGAACCCCTTCTTCATCCCCATATCTAAAGCTAGGGGCTTTAAGGGTTCCCGAACCCTCCGTTCCGGTAAACGGCTTTCCTCATCGAGTCGAGTGCCGGATCGCTCCAACGTGCGATGTAGACGATCGTCCTGTCTATCTTTTTCTCGTGGGCATTGAGTTGGATGTTTTGACCCACGTAGAAGGCACTCGTGACTCCAACACTGGTTCCGATACAAGCAGAGAGATATTCTAGGGTTTTTCTAGTTTCTGCGTTAGAGATATGAAAGGCAAAGGTTAGCCCACCCGTAACAATAGTTGCTAGAAATCCCACGGTTATTGGAATCGACACGTTTAGAGCGCCAATGCGCCCCGGTGATTCTGAATTGACCATGCCATTTCCTCCGGCGACCTGATAAAAGAAGTATAGCGATACCTCTTGATCCTCACCAGTTCGGGTGACTGACTTGAGATAATTATGGTTTTTTAGGAAACTTGTTCCCTCTCCTAAGGGAGAGGGCTAGGGTGAGGGCAAATTCATGGGTTCATACCCGGATTCAGCAATGCCCGCTTTTGAGTTTGATCCACGTCAGCCTTCCAAAGCTCGCTCGCCCCATTCTCTGAGTTTCTGTGGCACGATCGGAGACGAACTTAACGGATTATTGAACCGAGCGATGGCAACTACAAAAATTAGAAAGACTCCTGAAGTCTGTAATGGAGCCGCTTGTATCGGGCGGACGCAGATCCCAGTATGGGAATTGATCGCTTTACAGTTGCAGGGATGCTCAGACGCAAACTTGCTCAACGACTATCCGCAGTTGACCCGAGATGACCTCAAAGCCGCCCGCACCTACTATGCTCAACATCCAGAAGAAATTGACGCAGCAATCAGTGCTGAACCCTCACAAAGCTAGTGCAGCCTGACAAGATGACATCCGCTAAAACCTCCGAGGTTTGCGTAAGTCCTAGGCGATTATCCCGTCCAAGTAGCTAATGCGGCTCAACTCGCTGTTTGCATTGGGAGCTTCTTTTCTACCGCCAAGCAAAACATCCCTAAATCAGCCTGAGTCATTACAAATTTTCAATAAAAAGCAGTCCCTACCCGGTTTGGACTGCCTTTTTGTTAGACGATGAGCTTCTCAATCTGGATATATAGTGCCGCAGTTAACTTTGAGGAACATCTTCCTAAAGGTGGATACCTGGAACGACCTCTCGGAAGGCGCTTAACAATTGGTAAATTCAAAACTGGGTAGTGCTAGACGGACATCATTCCCGTCAGGGTCACTTCCCAAACCAACTGCGATTGCACATAAGCGAGTAGATAGTCTCTCGCTTTTTCGAGCAGTTGCACAGGCAGGGCAGACTGTCCGGTCAGTTTAGCCTGTTGCCAATAGGTCTGTTGCAGATAATCGACGAGCCAGAGTTGGGCTTCGCTGTCTAGCGTTTTAGCGATTTGACGTGCGATCGCAAGAGTTTCTCGCAGTGATTTTGGCAAACTTGTCACCGCTTGCAGCAACTCAGGGGGAACCGTCTGAAACTTTTGCCAATGGGCGATCGCTTCTCCCGGACTGCCCTGCGCCAATGCCAAAACCTGGGAATGAGCCAAAATCTCGCTAAATCCGGCAGTTTTCAAAACCTGGGCGATCGCGTCTGAGTTTAACCGATAGAACGGAATTTTTTGACAGCGAGACACCAGGGTCGGCAGCAGCGAATCGGCGCTGGGCGCTAACAAAATCAGCGTGGCTCGTCCCGGTTCTTCTAGGGTTTTTAGGAGGGCATTCGCGGCGGGTTCTGCCATCGTTTCGGCTTGGTCGATGATTACGATCGAGCGGTCTGCTTCCAACGGCGGACGGCTCAGAAATCGCGAAATCTCTCGCACCTGTTCGAGGCGAACTTGAGGCGGAGTTTTCTTCTTCACGCCTGCTGCCTCGGCTTCGACCGGTGAAAGCCGTTTGCCTTGATGTAAATAAGTTGGCTCAACCCACAGCAGATCAGGATGATTGCGCTGTGCCACCCGCTGCCGCGAGTCAGAAACCAGCAACTCAACAAACGCCTCAGCCGCTAGCCGTTTGCCCACACCGGGAGAACCTGCAAATAAATAAGCGGGGGCGACGCGACTTTGAGTGATCGCTTGAGTCAAAAGTTCTACCGCTTGCGACTGTCCGATTAATGAATTAAAAGATGCCATGATTTTTGGTTATTGAAAATTTCCCCCATACCAGCGAGTCAAATGCTGACTGAGCGCGGCTTCAATCTGTTCAGCAACCTCTAGTTCGCTGCGATCGGCATCAATTCTGACAATCCGATCAGGATTCTTTTCTGCCAAATCAGCAAATCCTTGCTGCACTCGCTGATGAAATTCTAGAGTTGCTTGCTCAATGCGATCGCTGGCTCCCCGCTTTTGAGTGCGTGCTAACCCTCGTTCGACATCTAAATCGAGCCAAAGCGTTAAATCGCTCTCTAGTCCCTGAGTTGCCATTTGATTGAGTTGATCAATGAGTGTGAAATCGAGTCCTCGCCCATAGCCCTGATAAGCGATCGTCGAATCGGTGTAGCGATCGCATAAAATCATTGCGCCTTCTGCCAGATGGGGACGCAAAAAATGCTCGACGTGTTGGGCGCGATCGGCGGCATAGAGCAGTAACTCTGCTCGATCGTGAATCAGTTCTTTAGCGGGATTTAGCAGCAACTGCCGCACCCCAGCCCCCAGATCGGTGCCACCTGGCTCACGAGTTGCAATCAGTTGCTTTAAAAATCGTTTTGATTGCAGCGTGGGCAACCAGCCACTTTTTAGCAGCCATTGGCGTGTACGTTGAAGCTGAGTGGTTTTGCCGCAACCCTCGACCCCTTCAAATACAATAAATTTGCCGTTCATGGTCAAACATTCGTCAGTGGACATAACCCGCAAGTCATTGCTGTCTTAAATTAAGCCGTCTTATTAAATTGTTGCAAAATAAGTCAACTTTAGAAGAATTCGCTATAAAGGTCTTGAGGACTTCCATAGGAAAACACTTCAGACTAAACTGAACCTTATGATCACACTAATCCAGAGTATCGCTTTAACGCATTCTGGGAACGTATCATAGAAAGGTTCGCTCGTCGCACGCTTGGGGTTGGCTATGGCTCGTTACACTTGTCTATTCACCGTCGGAATCTCTTTCAACAACTTCCAACGGGTGCTGAATGAGACGCTCAAGTCTTGCAGTTTAGATATCATCTACGACACGGGCGATTACATCATGGCGCGGGAAACTCCGGGGCGAGTCTCGTTCCCGAAGCTCGTGACCGTGGAGGTGCTGATTGATAAGACGACTGCCACTGACAAGGAAATTCGGATGAACTTTGTGATTAAAAACGAAGAACTTCCGCTTCAGGTAGACAACCACTGCCGCCAAATATTTACCCAAGTCAGTCAAGCCGTCACTGACAATCAGCACTGGCAATTGATCGAAGCGGTTGGCGGTTGATGCCCGATCGCAGGTCTAGACTGGGCTATTCGTCTAAACTGTCTAGCTCTGCGGTGCCAGGGTTAATCAACGTAATGTCAAACTCATCGGGCGGCACTGTTGCATAGGCATCGCGTCTAAGTAAGTGATAAGTAACTCTGACTTGAGGCCCAAAAATCACCTCATCGCGATCGCTCAAATCGTGCGATCGTAGCCGCCGCCCGTCAATCAACAGCCCATTGGCGCTGGGCTTGCCATTTTGGTCGCCGTCTTTGATGTGATAAGAGCAAGTGCCGTCTGGGTTAACTCGCTGCTCGATCGTTGCGTGATAGCGAGAAACAAACTGAGAAATCAGTCGAATATCACACTCGGCATCTCTGCCCACCGAATAGCGAGACTCATTGAGAGGTTCTTTCCGCTCTCCGGTGTCATCTTTGATAATCAAAAAATGGTCTTGGTAAGGATCGGAAGGCATCGTAATTTAGGGGATGAAACCTTTGGCTGATCAAAACGGGTCGGGTCAAGTGATAGTATATCTCGCTAGGCGGATTTACGGAGGATGTGATTTGAGTAGAGACTGCCTTAGTCTTCTGGGTCGCCCACCATATTGGGGCTAATTAGCGTGATGTCAAACTCATCAGGCGGCACCGTTAAAACAGCGTCACGCCTCAACAAATAATAAATCGCCCGCACTTGAGGGCCAAACACCACTTCATCCTCATTTTTGAGATCGTGGGTTTGCAGCTTTCGCCCGTTGATCAGCAAGCCGTTGGCGCTGGGTTTGCCTTTGAGATTGCCATCCACAATTCGATAATAATAAGTGCCATCTTCGTTGGGTAGCTGAAGCAGAGTGGCATGGCGACGAGACACAAACTGAGACACCAAGCGAATATCACATTTTGGATCTCTTCCGATCGAGTACACTGCTGCGTCAAGGACAAATTCTCGTCGTCCCTTATCGTCTTCGATGATCAAGAGATGATTTTGATGGGGTTCTGAAGGCATGAAAAGTCAGAGGGTTGACGAGTGACTAGAAATGAGGACTTGCAACCTAGAGGGCTTTATAAACCTTGAGGGAATTAAAGTTGAGACTTGAAAGCGGCAAGGTTTAGCCCATTTCTCAAGCATGAGGCGCAGGAAAGACTCGACGTAAAAGAAGAGAGTTTGTGACCACGCTAACGGAGCTAAAAGCCATTAAAGCACCTGCGGCGGCAGGACTGAGCAAAATTCCAAATTTTGGCAGCAAGATGCCCGCCGCGATCGGAATGCCCAGCAAATTATAGGCAAACGCCCAAAACAAGTTCTGACGAATTTTGCGAAAGGTAGCACGGCTGAGGTGTAGGGCTTCGACAACATCGGTTAAGCGATCGCGCATCAGCACGATTCCTGCCGTTTCGACTGCAACATCGGTGCCTGATTTGAGGGCGATTCCCACATCTGCCTGAGCGAGTGCAGGTGCGTCGTTAATGCCATCGCCCACCATCGCGACGAGCGAAGTTTGAGGGTTTCCTTGCAGCGATCGCATCACCGCCGCTTTTTGCTCTGGACGAACTTCAGACAGCACGTTTTCTGGTGAGATGTTGAGCGCTTTGGCAACGGTTTGGGCGGTTTCGCGACGATCGCCCGTCAGCAGCATCACCCGCAAGCCCATTTTCTGTAGCGCATTCACGGCTTCTTGGGCATCCGATCTTACCGCATCAGTCACGGCAATTAGCCCCATCAAGGCTTGAGATGTTGCCACATACACCACTGTTTTCCCGGCTTCTGCAAGCGTCTGCGCCTGGGCTTGGAGGGCATCCTCTACAGTGACTCCGTTTTGCTCCATCCAGGCTAGGGTTCCGAGCCAAACTGATTGCGGCTCTGAGTCAGACAGAGAAACCGTTGCAGAAACCCCCAAACCTGGCTCTGTGTAAAAATCTTGGGCTGAGAGCAGTGAGATTTTTCGCTGATTGGCGGCACGGATGATCGCATCTGCCAGCGGGTGACGGGTGCCACTTTCGACGGTTGCAGCCAGTTGCAAGATGTGAAATTCTGCTGACTCTAAAGTTTTGTCCGATGCGTTAAAGGGAATGCAATCGGTGACGATCGGTTGTCCAGTCGTGAGCGTGCCTGTTTTGTCAAAGACGATCGTATCGAGGGCGTGAACTCGCTCTAGCACATCGCCGCCTCTGATCAGCAGTCCCCGCTCGGCACCGATGCCCGACCCGACTAAAATCGCTGTGGGAGTGGCGAGTCCGAGGGCGCAAGGGCAAGCGATCACGAGAACAGCGATCGCGAGTTTGAGACTCAAAAGCAAAGGCGATGGGTGAATGGTGACGGCTGAAGGATCAAGGTGGTGCATGGCGTGTTCACTGCCCAATGCTTGACCTGCCATCAAAACGTGTGACCAAACGTGAGTGCCGATGAAATACCAAAACAGAAAGGTGAGTGTGGCGATCGTCATCACGCCGTAGGTAAAGTAACCCGCGATCGTGTCGGCTAATTTTTGAATGGGGGCTTTACGCGCCTGGGCATCTTCGACCAGATTGATAATGCGAGCCAAGGTGGTGTCTTTGCCGATGCGACTAGCTCGCATCGCGATCGCGCCCGACTGATTCAGCGTTCCGGCCGAGACGCGATCGCCCGGTTGTTTTTGCACCGGAACAGGTTCACCCGTCAGCATCGATTCGTCAACGGTGGTCTGTCCGGCGACGACTTCCCCATCGACGGGAATCTTCTCGCTTGGCAGCACTTGCAGCCATTCACCCACGCGGATATGATCGACCGAGATTTCGGTAAAAGATTGAGCGCTTAAGTGGGCTGGAACCGTTCTATTGGGTTCGGTGCTGCTGATTAGCCGCGCTGTTTGGGGTTGAAGGGCTAAAAGCGCTTGCAGAGAAGATGCCGCCCGACTTCTTGCCCGTTGCTCTAGGGTGCGACCGAGGAGAATGAAGCCAACGAGCATCACAGGCTCGTCAAAGAAGCACTCCCAGCCCAGTTGCGGAAATAGGAGCGCAATCAAACTGGCACTAAAGGCGGTGACGGTGCCCAGACCTACGAGCGTGTTCATGCTGGGGGCATTGCGGCGCAACCCTTGCCAGCCATCGATGATCATCGATCGTCCCGGCACGGCTAGAGCAAGGGCGGCTAACCCACAGTGCAGCCAGATGTTGCTGAGTCCTGGAATCGTGATGCCCGCGAGTTGATTGAGGTGCCCGATCGTCGAGATCACTAGCAGCAAAATCGCGATCGTCAGGCTGCGAGTTTGCTGTCGGGTGTCTAGTCGTCGCCGTTCTGCCAGATCGATCAAGCCTGCGTCTTCTAAAGCGCCTTCAGCATAGCGGGGCTGACTCGGAAATCCGGCTGCGGTTAATTTTTCGGCTAAGAGTGCGGGGTCGATGACCGATTCACATTCAACCGTCGCCAACTCTGTCACAAGATTGACTGTGGCAGACATCACTCCAGGCTGTTGAGCGAGGGCATTCTCGACCGCTTTGACGCAGCCCGCGCACTTCATGCCGCTCACGTCGAGGGTGATGGTTTCTGGAATCGCACTGATTGCTGTTTTTGACGTGGTTTGCATTGCACACTCAAGCAAGGGGAATTCACAAAGCTCCTTTCTTGAGAGTAGATGAAGTTTTGTACGATCGTCCGAAAAACTTTAATTTTTTCGATGTTAGCGATCGCCGTTCTGT
>JAYVFW010000609.1:0-7122 GCA_043772715.1 Phormidesmis sp.
GAGCAATTTTGATCGGGATACTGATTCGGTTTCCAGTTAATTCACCCATGACCGAAGAAAGTGGCATCGCACTGTGGACTTTTCTGGGGATCGGAGCGGCAGCATTGAAGTACTACAAAAGGCATCCTAGTGAGGACGATCGAGTACTTTACTAGAATCACCCGAACCGACACAAATGAGATAGGTTTTAGCCTCCGTTTTCTTGAGATACCCTTACCTTTAGCGATTCAAAATGCTTGTTTTTATCATTCCGCTCAGAAGTGCTCAAGTCTCTCGTTCTTGGGAGCAGGTCTGCATTCTGCTTGAACGAACTTTAAGGTCAGTATGCAATCAAACGTGTTCAGACTTCAGAGTGATTGTTGTTTGTCATGAAAAGCCTGAGATCGAATTCAATCATCCCAAAGTTACTTACGTTTGTGTAGATTTTCCAGCCCCGGTTGAGACTGCTGAACGCGCCGACAATCAAGCATTAATTAGAAAAAGATACGACAAAAACCGTAAGTTATTTCTGGGTTTGATACACGCCCAACCCCTTAATCCTTCGCACATTATGTTAGTCGATAGCGATGATTTAGTGAGTAGGAACCTGGCGGAATTTGTTAGAAACAACGCCCAAAATAATGGATGGTTTGTCAACCGAGGCTATGAATATGAGGAAGGTGCAAATTTTGTCAAGTTGAGAAGAAAAAATATGCATATGAGAACAGGTACTAGTCACATCATCCGCTTTGAGGCGTTAAAAGCTGATCTGAGTAAAGATTTGAGCGAGATTGATAACGAGTATTTAGCGCACCAGTCGATCGTAGCTTGGATGAAATCTAGGGAAAACCCACTCGCTCCTTTACCTTTTGCGGGGTCAGTTTACATCACTGACAATGGAGAGAATATATGGGCACAGAAAAGTAACTTCTTCCAACGGAAAGCTTCTATAAAATCACTGATTAGATTCTATGTAGGAAAGCTCTATAAAATTTTGATTACCAAGCCCTTAACCGAGTCAATCTGTAGCGAATTTAGCTTATACCCGATCATACAAAGTGTGCCCTGCAAATGAAGCTCCTTATTGTTAGCCACCCCTGCGTCACGCCGATCAATCAGCAGTTTTATGCCGCCGTAGAACAGCAGACCGATTGGGATTTAACCATTGTCACGCCAGCAAATTGGAACAACCAGTATGGCAGTCAACAAGCGCCACAACGCTGGTCAAAATTTCGAGGACAGCTTTTGAGCATTCCGGTGTGGAAACCTGGCAACATTCCACTGCACACTTATCGATCGCGCTTTGTCCCGTTATTACGATCGCTGCAACCCGATGCCATTTATGTTCATCACGAAGCTCATGCAGTTGCAACAGCACAAGTGTATCTAGCAAATCGGTTGAGTGGTCGCTGTCCGATCGGGTTCTACTCGGCTCAAAACATTCTCAAAAACTATCCCCTTCCCTTTCGACAAGCTGAGAGCAGGGTTTTGCAAACGAGCGACTTTGCCTATCCTGTTTCGCAGAGCGTTAAGCAAGTGTTGCGTCAAAAAGGCTATCAGGGAACTGCAACGGTTTTGCCGCTTGGAGTCGATTTAGACATTTACAACCCACATTCTCAAGCTGAAGAAACCGCAAACCGATTGCGAACCAAACCCGAAGAAGTCCTGATCGGTTATTTAGGACGGATTGCAGAAGAGAAAGGATTGAAGACACTTTTACACGCTTTAAAGCAAATTGAAGATCTGCCCTGGCGATTTGTTTTAGTCGGTGCAGGCTCTTATGAAGCAGAGTGCGATCGTTTAGCTCAATCTCTCAACCTGAGCGATCGCATTCAGAAAGTGGGCTTCGTTCCTCACGATCAGGCTCCTGAATATCTCTCAGCGTTTGATCTATTGGTTTTACCGTCTGAAACTCGCCCTCATTGGAAGGAACAGTTTGGACGGGTAATCATCGAAGCTTTAGCTTGTGGGACTCCGGTTGTGGGTTCAGATTCGGGTGAAATTCCGAATGTGATTGCAGCCACAAAAGGCGGAGTGGTGTTTCCAGAAGGACAACCTCAAGCCCTTGCCGAACAATTACGAGCTTTGATTTTGAATCCATCTTTGCGATCTCACCTCGTCGAACAAGGTCGTCAAGCAGTTCAGAGCCACTACACCAATAGCGCGTTGGCTCAATCTTTTGCAAGCACGATCGAGGCAGTCGTGACACAACACTTGGGTGATTCCGAAGGCGATCACCAAGTAAACAACATTCACACTGATTCATTAACACTGTGAATCAGAATGTGAAGTCTGTGTATACATACAGCTTACAACCCGGTGGGGCACTCTGATGTTGTATATAACAATAAGAGATTTCACCGCGGTCACTCCAAAAGTGTTGTTTTAACAGGGATGCAAAACGATCGCAACCGCCGATCGTGGTCTTAGCTTTTATCATCAGAACGAATTTGCAAGGGTGTGCGCTCTACCAAAGTGTCTTTGTCTAAATTGCCGAAGACCCTCACCCACTCACCTCATTTTTCATATTATGTTGAACACCCTTCAAATCGGCATGGGTTGGTTTCCTGAGCAAGCCGGAGGTCTAAATCGTTTCTATTATGATTGCGCGCGTCATTTGCCTGCTGCTGGCATTGGAATCAGGGGATTAGTCGCCGGATCGCCCCAGGTTTTCCAAGACTCCCAAGGGCAAATTCAAGCCTTTGCGCCTCAAAAAGCTTCTTTGTTGCAGCGTTGGCAGGGCGCACGATCGGCGGCTCGGCAGTTGCTTAAAGAAGAAGATTTGCCGCTAGTGGTATCGCATTTTGCGCTCTATGGGTTTCCCATTCTCAGTCAGATTGGCGATCGCCCGTTTGTGGTGCATTTTCACGGTCCTTGGGCGCTAGAGAGCAGCGTTGAAGGACATCCTGGGTTGAATACCTGGCTGAAAAAAACGCTGGAGCAGAAACAATATCAACGTGCCGCTAAGTTTATTGTGCTTTCTACCGCGTTTCGCGATCTGTTGCATCAGTCCTATCAGATTCCCTACGATCGCATTCACGTTGTGCCACCTGGGGTTGATCTCGATCGCTTTGCATTTAGAGATTCTAAATCAGAGGCTCGACTAAAACTTGGCTGGGAGTGCGATCGTCCGATTCTGTTTGCCACCCGGCGGCTCAAAAAACGCATGGGGCTAGAAAACCTGGTGAGCGCAATGCAGACGGTGCGACAACAACACCCAGACGCTTTGTTGCTGATTGCTGGGAAAGGAGAATTAGCCGAAACGCTGCATCAGCAAATTAAATCGCTTGATTTAACTAGTCACGTTCGATTGTTGGGGTTTGTTCCTGAAGAACAGTTGGCGCTGGCTTATCGGGCGGCTGACTTTTCGGTGGTGCCGACGCTTTCACTCGAAGGGTTTGGCTTAATCATGATTGAGTCTTTGGCATCGGGAACGCCCGTCATTGGCACCCCTGTTGGAGCGATTCCAGAAGTGCTGCGTCCGTTGTCTGCTGACCTAATGTTTGAGGGTTCTTCTACTGAACACTTGGCGCAAGGGCTGCTAGAAATTTTATCGGGTCAGCGATCGCTCCCCGATGCTGAGGCTTGCAGAGCTTATGTCAGAGAACGCTATGCCTGGTCTGTTGTTGCTCAACAGATTAAGGGAGTCTACAGCGCTGCACTGTCCGATCGAGTGCCATCTCTCGCGATCGGCGCGTCTCCTCAGTCTGAAATCGGACGTTGCTGAATTCTGGTATGAGTTGCTAAATTCGCCCTCACCCTAGCCCTCTCCCAAAGAGCTACTGTGTACACACAAATCGTTCGTCGCTCCGTTTCAGTCGGCTTCTGCCCCCTAAATCCCCCACGAGTGGGGGACTTTGAAACTGGAGTCTTAGCTCAAAGTCCCCCACTCGTGGGGGATTTAGGGGGCGAAGATCTCGGCGATGACGGATTAGAAGACTTGTGTGTACACAGTAGCCTCCTAAAAGGAGAGGGGACAAGATCTCTAGCTCCCTTCTCCTTGGGGAGAAGGGTTGGCGAGGGCTTCGCCCCACTTCGTGAGGAGGGCAATTCACATTTCCTCAGTCTGAAATCGTTCATTAAACATTTTCAACGATACTCATGAAGATTCTATTCTTAGACCACAGTGGGGTTTTAGGAGGCGCGGAACTCTCTCTGCTCGATATTGCTCGCTACCATCGCGATCGTTGTCTAGTAGGGCTGATGGCAGAGGGTTCTTTTAAAACTCGGTTAGAGCAAGAGCGCATTCCGGTAAAGGTGCTGACTGATCAATCGATCGCGATCCAGCGAGACAGCAGTTTTTGGCAAAGTCTCAGCAGTTTGCGTCAGCTATTTCCCTTGATTGCTAAGGTTGCACAACTGAGTCGAGACTATGACGTGATTTGCACCAACACGCAAAAATCAATGGTGATTGGCGCGATCGCGAGTCTAATTAGCCGTCGCCCTCTGGTTCACTATTTGCGCGACATTCTCTCAGCCGATCACTTCAGTCGAGCAAATTTGCGGATTGCAGTTACGATCGCTAACCTCTGCGCGACAAAATTGATCGCCAATTCTAAGGCAACTCAAGCGGCGTTTGTGGCGGCAGGCGGCAAGGCGGAATTAACCGAAGTCATTTATAACGGGTTTCTGCCAGAGCGATTTAAGACCTCACCCACTCAGACTACACAACTCCGGCAGCAGCTTGGCTTAGAAGGGCAGTTTGTCGTCGGTAGCTTTAGCCGCTTGTCTCCCTGGAAGGGGCAGCACGTTTTGCTAGAAGCATTGACGCACTGCCCTAAGAATGTGGTGGCTCTGTTGGTAGGCGATGCGTTGTTTGGTGAGCATGAATATGTTGATCGCCTTCATCAACAAGTTGCAGAGTTGGGACTGCACGATCGCGTCAAGTTTCTCGGCTTTCGGGCAGATGTGTCTGAGCTGATGAGTGCTTGCGATTTGGTAGCTCACACGTCAACTTCGCCCGAACCGTTTGGTCGGGTAATTGTGGAGGCGATGCTGTGCCAGCGCCCGATCGTAGCTACTGCTGCCGGGGGTGTGGTGGAATTGATTGAGCCGGGAGCGACTGGGTGGTTGGTGCCCGGCAATAATGCTGAAAAGTTGGCTGAAGTGATCAATGAGTGCTATGCCGACCCCGATCGATCGACAGTGATCGCTCAACGTGCCTATCAGTATGCAAGCCAAGCTTTCCATTTGGATGGAACTTGTCAAAAAGTTACCCAGGTTTTAGAGAGTGTCGTAGCTGATCAAGGGTTAACACCGATCCAAACGGGCACAGTTTTATAAGCTATTGTGCTTACGTCAGTGAGATTGTGTGAACTAACGGTAAAGTCCTTCAACGGGTGATGCCAAACCTGGTGAAATTGCATAATATGTTATGAGATGAATGTCATAGACAAAAGTGACACCATCCGGGAAAGTATCTAGGTTACTGGGTGCTTATACCTAAGACAACAATAGTTTTTAAGAAATCAGGGCTAACGTGCATTTCCAGGCTACCAGCATCGGAACACTCTCGACTCAGGCTAGAGCGGACAATAGCAACATTAAACGCGATTGTTTTTTGCTCATCTTTCACCTAAAGATTTCCAGCCCTGTTTTGAGATTGGTAGCCTACTAGGTTCTGTTCAGACTGCTTCCGAATGAACGCCCCTAAACGTTAGTAGGTTAAATCAATGAAATCAAAGACAATGTTTTTCGGGGCAGCCGCGACTGCGATCGCCCTATCTGCTGCCACAATTTCGGCATCTCCCGCTCAAGCATTCGACATCACTCCCGGTAGCATTCTCAGTTTTGTCGGAAGTGTTAAAGTTTCTCCCGACGTAAACAATCCTAGTCTATTGACGTTCAGTTCAGTAACAGGTGACGCTAACAAAATTACGATTGTCGAGGACAGCAGCACTGGTAGTTTTGCTGGCTTGGGTGGCACTACTGCCTCAATTAAAGCCCTTTCCTTATCCTTGGTTTCCCCTGGAGGATCTATTTTTAAGGGTGGTCCAATCGCTAACTTCATCACTGGCATCGGAACAGGTTCTGATGCTATTAGCTTCGACCTTACGGAGTTTCTCTTCAACAAAACGAATGCGGATGCAACGTTTAATGGAATCTTCAGAAGAGGCACATCCTCAATTTTGGCGGAGGGTGGAACATTCACATCTCAGCTAAATGATAAGAAGAACCTAAAATTCAAAACTAGCAGCTTTTCTGGTGACGTTGCTGCAATTCCTACACCTGCCCTGCTACCTGGGCTAATTGGTCTAGGTATGGGTGTCCTTCGCAAGCGCAAGAAAGAGATGGCAGCAGCGAATGCTGAAGCCTAGGCTTTTGTGTCTCTGACACTGAGTCGAAAACTCGTCTGCTATCAGCTATCTGCGAACTAAATTGACTTCGTTGATAGCGGTTGAGATCCCCCTAAATCCCCCTTAAAAAGGGGGACTTTTGATGAGTTTCTCCCCCTTTTTAAGGGGGCTGGGGGGATCTCTAAGAGTTTGCAAACACATCCTAGTTAAACACTACGATCGAGCCATGAGTCAGACAATTCACAGATGCAATCATCGTTGCCTTTCTGGGTTGTCTGCACTCCTCGATCGTTTATCGCCAGATATTGAACTTTCGCATTTCTCCAAGTTTTTCATAAGTATCCGGTTCGTGTCTCAACGGGTTGAATTAGTCTCCTATCTAGTATTGAATGAGTTGTTGTAACTTCTATGACCACAGTTTCTTCTCAGAGTTTTGCCCCTGCTTATAGTCCTACAGGGTTGTGTCGCATTGTCGGGGTCGCCTGCATTGCCGGATTCATTTTCGATGTGTTAGCCCTGGCGATTCCGCCTTCATTTGGAAATATTGAGTGGCGGATTGCTTTATTTCAGCAGGTTGGCGATCGCAGCATCATTCTACTGTTTGGGTTAGCGCTGCTGATGTATAGCAGCATCGAGACTCGCCGCTTACGCAAACGGTTAGCGATCGCCTGTCTAGTTTTGGGTGTTTTGTTCAATCTTTCCTGTGTGCTGGTGATTCGCGACGGGCTGGCTTTTCAAGAGAGAGCAGTCAACACGATTAGCGCTCAAGCCGCCACGCTGCAAAATCAAATTCAAGCAGTGCAGCCTGGAGCAGTCCAAGGCAAGGTCAAAGTCACCCCAGAAGACA
>JAYVFW010000610.1:0-2542 GCA_043772715.1 Phormidesmis sp.
AGATCAATGCCAACACTCGCACCACGATCGTGCTGTGTCTGCTCGCGTTTGCCCTGGCAACTGCTCTAGGCATTTTGACCGCTCGTTGGATTTCTCGACCCATTCTGCGGTTAGGAAGTGCCGCCAAAGCGATCGCCGCCGGAGACTTAGACCAAACCGTTTCGGTCACTAGCACGACTGAGTTGAATGGGTTGGCTCAGTCATTTAATCAGATGGCCCAGCAATTGCGCGAGTCTTTTTCAGCCCTAGCGCGAACCAATGAGGAATTAGAAGACCGGGTTGATCAGCGAACCACTGAGCTAGGTGAAAAAAATTCGCTGCTTCAGCAAGAAATTGGCGATCGCCAAAAAGCAGAAGCGGCGTTGAAAATGTCTGAGGCAGAACTCCGATTGATGTTTGCGGCAATGACTGACGTTGTGGTGGTCTTTGATGCAGAGGGGTAAAATATATTCAAACGCAATCCTTTACTTACAGACCTGATATCGATCGCATTGGTAAAACAGTCCATGAAGTTTTATCTAAATCGACTGCAAATACAATCACTGATGCAATTCAGCAAGCGTTGCATCTCCGAAAGCAGCCTAGAGATCTTGATAGCATTCGCAAGAATATTTTTGTTGAATATCATCTGTTAATTGACGATCAAGAAACCTGGTTTTTAGCCAGCGTCTCGCCGTTGTCAGACGATGCAGTGCTTTGGGTCGCTCGTGATATTAGCAAGCTCAAAAAAACTGAGGCAGCACTCAAACAAGCCAAAGAATCTGCCGATGCTGCCAACCTTGCTAAAAGCCAGTTTCTCTCAAACATGAGCCACGAACTTCGCACACCGCTGAACATTATTTTGGGCTTTACTCAATTGCTGCTGCGAAACCGATTCACTTCGCGAAGCTCCGCAGGATCGCTCAACCCTCAACAGCAAGATTATCTTGACATGATCAACCGCAGTGGCGAAGACCTGCTGACTTTAATTAATGACGTGTTGGAAATGTCTAAAATTGAAGCGGGTCGCGTGACGCTAAACGAAACGAACTTTGACCTCTACGAGCTGCTTGATCGGCTGCGTCAAATCGTTTGATCTCAAAGCTCGATCGCGAGGATTACAACTCATCCTAGAGCGCTCCGACGAGGTTCCTCACTACATCTGCATGGATGAGAGTAAGCTCCGCCAGATTTTAGTCAATCTGTTAGGCAACGCCATTAAATTTACGCAGATTGGCAGCGTCACGCTGCGAGTGAACGTGGAACAGACTGCGCCTGATCGCTCCATTATCTTGCGCTTTAGCGTTGAAGATACCGGGTGTGGCATCGCTGCGGCTGACCTTTCACCCCAAAATGGTTCTGAAACAGCCCGCTTATTTGAGCCGTTTGTGCAGACAGACGCGGGTCACAAAGCTCAAGAAGGCACAGGCTTGGGGTTGCCAATCAGTCAGCGATTTGTGCGGCTGATGGGCGGAGATTTAACGGTCAATAGCACGTTAGGAAAAGGCTCGATTTTTACGTTTGCGATTCCAGCCCACTCTACGACTCTAGAGATTTTGCCTACCTCTACTCCCAGCCGACAAGTCATCAGCCTAGAAGCAGGACAGCCTCGCTATCGCATTCTGATTGCTGAAGACAAATTAGAAAATCGACGGCTGTTAGTCGAGTTATTGGCTCCGATCGGGTTTGAATTGCAAGAAGCAGTGAACGGACAAGCGGCGATCGAACTCTGGCAAAGCTGGTCACCTGACTTGGTTTGGATGGATCTCAGAATGCCCGTGATGAATGGGTTTGAGGCAACCCAGCACATCAAAGCCGCCAACAATCCCGCTCCAGTGATCATCGCGCTGACCGGAAGCGCTTTTGAGGAAGATCGCTTAACCGCCCTGTCTGTCGGCTTTGATGATTTTGTGCGGAAGCCCTTTCGGACGAGTGTAATCTTTGAGAAGATGGCCGAACACTTGGGCGTTCGCTATGTCTATGCCGACGAATCAGACGAACACGATCGTCAAAATGCGCTACTCCCGGCTGATTCGCTTACGCCTTCAGACTTGAGTGATCAGCCTATCGAGTGGATCGACCAACTGCACCAGGCGGCACTTCGCATTAATGCAAAGCAGATTCTGCTGCTGATTGAGCAAATGCCTGAACCTGATGATCATCTTGTTAAAGCGCTGACTGATCTCGTCGATCGCTTCTGTTTTGAAGAAATCATCGCGTTAACCCAACGGTAAACTTTGCTATCGAATCTCTCACAATTGGGGAAATTACTTCTAACCTTAGAGATAAGGAGTCTCAAAAGTTTTTTGCACAAAGTTGATTGTTCCAACTTTATCGATGCATTTGCAAAATTTTTGTTTAGCGGCTCTGACTGTGATCACAAACGAGGGATGAAACCATGTCTCAACACGCCGCAGAATTCTTTAAAGCTGTTAAAAAAGACCAGGCTCTGCAATCCAGGTTGAAAGCCACTAGCGACCCGATCTCGTTCATTCAGATTGCTGCCGAGCACGGCTATCAACTCTCAGAAGATGAGTTAGAAAGCGCCCTCGATCGGCTTTCT
>JAYVFW010000611.1:0-7109 GCA_043772715.1 Phormidesmis sp.
TGTCCGGTTGCAAAACTCACCGATACCGCAATAATGCCAGGCAGTTTTTGTAAACTTACCTCGATTGTCTTGGCACAGCTTCCGCAGTCCATTCCCTCGACTTGCAGGTGGTGAGTTGTGAGATCTGGAGTTTGAGTCATCGTCGATTCGTGGAATTCAGTTAAGAATATCCGCATTGTAATCTGAAACTCTAAATGTATGAATATATATTCATACATAGAACGATTCCCATTCTATGTTTATACTCAAAGGAACTGAAGTAGTTTGCCCACATCCTGTTCTCAACATGAAGACTGACCCCTCGCAGCAGAAGCATATCCAAGAGTCCGGTGCGCCAAACTGTGACACTTATTTAGTTGATTTGAACAATGTGCGTCAGGTGCAGCCCGAAATTCTGCCAGTCAACGAAGCGCAGCGCATGGCAGAGTTTTTCGGTGTGTTGGCAGATCCCAATCGGTTGCGGCTCCTGTCAGCACTGGCAAGTCAAGAACTGTGCGTCTGCGATCTGGCAGCAGGCTTAAAAATGGGTGAATCTGCTGTCTCTCACCAGCTTCGAGTGTTGCGATCAATGCGTTTGGTCAAATATCGCAAAGCAGGACGCAACGTGTATTACAGCCTTGCAGATAACCATGTAATTAACTTGTATCGAGAAGTTGCCGAACATCTGAATGAGCCAGTCGGTTAGATTCTCTAGAGGAGATTGCAATGTACCGCAGCCTTCCATTTCTGGCTTTTCTGATCAGTACGATCGTCTAGATTGTCTTGACGACTTTCTCACTTGATGATCGGCTCATTTTCGAGATGTTTAAGAGCTGAATAACACAATTTAGATGAGAAACTTGTTATTTGTTAAGTTTGTGAGAAGGTTTCTTAGCTTGCTTGCTTCGCTAAAAAGGTGAAGAATTGCGATACAACTTCACTTGATTTGCCAAATTGCAACAAGTATATTCTGATCCAGCGTGTCTCTCAGACGAGATAGCAACTGAGACATGTGTTTTTATAGATGAATCAACAACACGTCTCTGAGCATTTTCAGCGATGTGTGTTCTATTTCTTGTGTGCCGGACATCTTCAATAATATCCCGGTTCTAAAACCCTAGCTTCTTCTGTACTCAAGATCGCAATGTCTTTAGCGGAGTGAACCAGCGAGTGGCATTTTCGCTAAAACCTAAGTTGTGAAAAGTACAAAGCGACCTCATCTGCAATTCCTCACTGCCCAACTTGTCGAGATAGAGTTTGAAACTCTGTAAGTTTCAAATATACAGAATCTTAAAAACACGAAGTAAGAGGCTCTCGCCTCGAAGTGTTGAGAACTGCAATCTGTGGTTCTTGAATACACTCATATTCGGAAGAATTGCTATGAAACCGAAGCCTGACCCATCAGCGCCCTGCCAACCTGGAAGCAAAGAGGCGCATCTGCAACTAGCCGCGAAAGGACTTGTCGATCCACGTGATGTTATCTATTTAGAAGAACCTGACCTATCACCTAAACCACACAGTCAAATTGTTAGAGGTCGCTCTATCGACTGACGAACGTTGTAGCGTGACGTAGAGCGATCGCAAAGCGCCTTGCTCTACATCGCTGATTTTCAGATTCCACTTCTATCGATCGCGGATCAGGGTGTCCCCAAGTGTGTGCGCTTCAGGATAACAATTTGAGAAATTAGCTTCCGTGCCACAATCCAAAACCTCAATGAGGATCTCCAAATTGTTACAACCTCGGCTGCGAGAAGAGCGGCTCGGACTTATCGTCACTTCATTGAAGCTGAACCAAGCAATACAAACCTCGAAACTTGTAGAACTACAAACTTACAGAGTTTGGATGTTTGTGTGGCACAACCTTGAATTGCTTGAAACCATTGTTGAACTAAAACTCTCTGATTACAGGCTTCGGCAGTGTTCAGCTTCCAAAACCTGCAATGAATTTTAGGAGCGCAGAATTTGGAGTTACTTCCTACATTTCCATTCTTTAATTTGCTCAACTGGAAGCCCTGGACGCTATCGCAGATGGACAAAAGATCTAGACAAGCGCACTTGCAACCTTTGCAAAGGTTGCGGATCACGGTTCTGCTACATCGCTGCGAGGCGAGAAATCAGATTCGTAGTCTCATGAATTTGGCGCAGAGATCGTCAGATCGAACAGAGATCAAACTTCCTGGAGAACGCCCGAAAGCTTTGTTCAATTTGTGATTCAACGAAAGAAAGGGTTTTCACCCTGACAGAAACGAAATTATTTAATGGAAGCTATTATGACGACCATAACAGATGGCCGTCAAGAAGAATTGATCGTGGTTCTAGCCCAATTTACGGGAACGACAACTTACCATCGGAATTTCTTCAACAAACGATTCTTTCACACAGACGGTATTCAAGCCCTTGCAGAGAAGGCACAGGCATTCTATTCTGGTTGATTGATGCAATTTGCAGCCACCAGCCGAAAGCACTGCGCCACAAGCTGGACGGTTTGCAACTTCGCAACTTCCAGTTGTGGGAACTCACTGTGGACTCTGATCAAACTGCCTGTTTGGAGTGCTCTCCCGACAGCGACACAGAAAAGCCCTCAATCCGTCAAAGAATCCCGTTCACAGATTTTCCGCTCCAACAGATAAAGCTTTATGTGGAGCGTGGAGAAGACCCAGATTTAGGACTTTACTACTGCCTGCTACTGCCGTCTGAGCATTAATCTATGAGTAAGGTTTCCTCTGTGGATAGCAATCGTGAGTCTTCTACACGGAAGATAAGCCAGAGCCGTATTTACCGGAGTTACAGACTCTGTAAGTTTGTAATGTATGAAGTTTGGAATTAGCTGAAGTGAGTCATGATGAACCGAAGTCATTCGAGAAGTACATTTCCACGCGACAAACTCTTCCCCTACCTCTTGGCTGTAAGCGGGGTAGGGCGTAAAAGTATGAAGAAAATGCATCACCGCAAAGCTAGATATTGGTACAGAAGGTGGTGCAGATATGGCGAGCAGGAATGGTAAGGCTCCCAAAGCACCCTGTACGTCACAAACTCTGTAAGTCTGTAATCTTGAGAATCTGTAGCTTTCAAAGCTAGCCACTATCACGCTTGCAGCAGCGGCTGAACTCATAAACGCGAAACTTACAGAGTTTGAAATTTACGAAGTCGTTAGACTTACAGAGTTTGAAATTTACGAAGTGTTGATTTGCGAAAAGTAGGGATTTCTCGCTGAACAAGGCAGAGTGCTTCAATCAATCTGATACCTACATTGATTGAAGCACTTCTAGACTCCATAAGTCTGCAACTTACAGAGTCTGAAATTTACGAAGACTGCGATTTCTCGCAGAGAGTCATGCCGTTGTTTCAAACTCGCACATGACTTCTGACATCAAAGCCAAAGTAGTGACTCTCTATGCCTTGTACGGTAGCCCGATTGTCCTCACGTTTAGTGAACATTGGGAAACGCTGGCAGATCCTTCTATTTGGGAAGAAATTGGAAAACTCTTTTCGTAGACAAAGGGGTGTTTTGAAAACACCCCTCATTTTCTAGCGATCGCTCAACTCAAAGGGGATAAAACTATGACGCAAACATTACAAATAGATTGCTGGACATTCCAGCAGGCTCAAATTCTTCAGCAAGCTCTGGTTGAGATCGGTGTGGCTTCCAGCTTGGAGAACTATTCCACTAGAGCAAATGACTCCCCGAACGTTCACCTTTGGGTACACCTCAGCACTCTTGATAGCTTGAGTACAATCAAGGCGATCGCAACTCAACATGTGATGACAACCATCGTTGACCGCCATCAGCAAACGCAGTACGTCTTCATGACATTGACCAATAACGAGTTGCCTGCGGGTCAAGACATAACTGAGCGCGGTTGGCTTCAGCCTGATGTCGGCACTCGATTTCTTCGCGTCTGCATTGAAACTCGTGATGGCGAGCACGAATATAGTGATACCTGTGTTGCAGTCTGTCCGCCGAATATTCAGCCAGAAGATGTCGCCCACGGGATTGCTTATTCTTGGAGAGACAACTTCGATCATTCTCCAGTTGATCGCGATTGCTATTGGTTTGAGAGTTGCTGCATTGCTGTCAGCGTTGAGAGCGTTGAGGTCATTTCAAGATCCGACTACGACGTTTTGAGACGCTATCTCGCTGAACTTGAGCCGACAGAGCTTGAGATTCAACAGGCGATCGCATGTCGAAGAGGCGAACCAACCCATCCTGACCTCTCCGATCTGGACATAGAGCAGGATTTCACAGATCAAACCCTTTTTATTAGCGGCGAATCAGGGGTTGCGCGGGGTGTCAGAAAGGCTGCTACGCCTTACGGGATTTCCGAACAAGAAGATCTTTGCATCGATGTTCAGACGGCACTCGCCCAGTTGCGTCAACAAATTGAAGATGACAGAGCCGAAGAGTGGCAGGATGCTGAGTGGAGTCTTCTGAAGCTGCTAGAGCGGGTAGGAGCGTTTCCACACATTCCTCAGATCCATTTCATTTAGCTGGGAGCGATTGAAGCAAGGAGCGTTTGTCTATCGATCTCTAACGAGTCATCGAGGGTCATTGCCTTAAACATTTACCGTGTTCGTTATCTTACAGCAATCTTCAAGGAACTAAGCTTCCTTAAAGATTGCTAAACAGCTTATCGCTTCAATCTTCTTCGAGAATGGCAGGGTCAGTGAACAAGGTAAGCTACTCTACCTCTTTTGATGCTAGCGTTTGTTCCACTTCGGCAGCGATCGTTGCCATTTCTTCTTCCAGATCTTCAAGCGTGGGCAGGCTCTTTTGAAACTCTTCTGGAAGCGCTGTGCCCATGTGGTAAGTGGAAATTCCAATCGGTTTATGAACATCCCGCAGAGCATATTCGGCAACTGTTTTACTCTTGGTGCGGCAAAGAATAATTCCGATCGTCGGGTTCTCGTTAGCACCCCGCAGTAAGTCATCCACCGCCGACACATAAAAATTCATTTTTCCAGAAAACTCTGGCTCAAATTCCACGACTTTCAGGTCGATCACTACAAAGCAGTGCAGGCGAAAGTGGTAAAACAACAAATCAATTCTGTATTCCTTGCCATCGACCACCAAAGGGTATTGACTGCCCACAAAGGAAAATCCAACTCCCAATTCCAGTAAAAACTCCCGAATATGCTGAATCAAGGCACTTTCTAGATCGCGCTCCAGAGCCGCTTTGCCCAAACTGAGAAAATCGAACGAATAGGGATTTTTGACCACCTGCTGCGCTAACTCGGACTGAGGATCGGGAAGCACACGACTAAAGTTGGTGATCGCATTGCCTTGGCGACGGTAAAGATGGCTATCCATTTGGTGAACCAAACTATTGCGGCTCCAGCCGTATTGAATCGTTTGCTGGATGTACCACATCCGTTCTTCCGAAGTTTTCACTCCTCAAAACTTTTCAAACATCCTCTTAAGTAGAAATTCCTCGTAGCTTAACTTTGACAGTCCACTATCCATTGGTCAGTCCGCTCCCAGCCTATTGATTCTATCGGAAGATTGTTTAAGAAGCGGGAAACTGCCCAAGCGCCTCAGATAAGTAGCTCTAATGGGCGCATCTGGCTCAGGAAAATCGACTCTGATGAATCTCATCGGGGTGCCTCGATCGCCCACTGGATGGTCAGTACGTGCTAGAGGGCAGCAGCCTAACTAAGCTCGACAATGACGAGTTGGCATACATCCGCAATCAGCAAATCGGCTTTGTGTTTCAGCAATTCAATTTGTTACCGCGTGCTACTGCCCTTGGAAATGTCATGCTGCCGATGATTTAGGGTTTCGACCCCGCTCAACCTTCGCACTTTCTGGGAGTTGAGCGGAGTCGAAACCCACACCCAACGTGGGGTCTTTTGTTCCCAGGTTAATCGGATAAAACTGCTCTTACTGAGGATAGAAAAGCTTGGAAAGCCTGCTATTTCGTTCCAAAATCAGCTTATTAAGATTAGAGCAAGAGGTGAGATGCACCCGACTTTTCTAATTCATGGTGAGCGCGTTTGGCATAGCGTTTGAGGGTGTCGTAGGAAATGTCTAAGTCTTGCGAGATTGCTTTCAGGCTTTCTCCAAATTCTTGACGTGCAACGATCGTTGCCCAGAGGTCAGCGGCTTTATTGGCGCGTTCTCCCCCTTGGCGCTTTTTGCGGTTGAAGAAGAAGGCTTTAAGTTCGGCGTGTCGGTCTTGGATAAGTTGGGCTTTACGATCGTTAAAGAAAGCGGGTTCTGAATGCTGAAGCGGCGGTGCTTGACGTAGAGAAATTGGCTCAGTGTGCCAACCGCGCTGCGTTTGACCCAAGCCAAACGTCACCTTATGACCTGTCCCAAAATAAGGAGCGCAGGCGATCAGCGCGTGGACTAATTGAACATATTCGGGTTCGGCTTTGGCGGCGGTGGTAAAGCCAAATTGAACTGAACCGACGAAGCCTGTGACGGAGCCTTGTTTTCCGGCTTGAACTTTTTGAGAGTGAATGTCGTGGCGTAGAATGACGATGCAATCGTTGATCCATTCAAGGAATTCGTCTTGCTCAAATTCGAGATGGGCAAAATTATTCCATCGGCGCAGATAGCTGTGAAAGACATTTTCAGGAATGGGCAAGGGCATATGGTTGCGTCGTTTGCGAAAGCTGGTAGCCGAGAGGAATGAAAGGGTGAGGTTGGAAGACTGAACGCGAAGGGGTTTTTGGTTTTTAGCGTCAGCGTTCATCGTTTCGACTTCAAAATCTTCCCAAATCGTTTCATAAGTCGTTGCAGGCAATGTAATTTGCCATTGTTGAATGTGAAGAATTCCGCTTCTAAGATTCATTTCTTGAGGTGGGTCGCGGAGCCATTGTTGAAACCATTGGCAGAGGCGTTTGGAAAGGGCGGTGAGTGTCCACTGATAAGACTGAGTGGCGCTAAATTGGAGAGTGCGAGATTGAGCAGTGGTGAGGATGCCGGAGACGGTGAAGGCTTTTTCAGATTGTCCGTCGTGAAGGTAGGCAGACAAGTCGGGATCAGTGAGGCGAACTTGGCTGAGGAACCAGGAGTGAAGCTCGGTGGTGAAGTGGGAGGGAGCGTGGAAGTCGGCTTTGGGTTGTAGGGTAAGGGTGATGCCGAGCAGAGTGGTGTTGGTTAACCAGGTGAGGAGGGGCATGATGGC
>JAYVFW010000612.1:0-7096 GCA_043772715.1 Phormidesmis sp.
AGATGGTCCTCGCTGGCTTGTTGATTTCACCCCTAACGGTTTAGGCGACTTAGAAGCCAGCACTCAGCTTACGGTGCCGTTTGGCAGTTTAGAAATTCAACTCGAAGCGATCGCTGTTGAAGTGGCAACTCAGCGCGAAAGCCGTAAAGTGGTGCTTGATCGCGCCGTAATTCCTCCCAACTTACCCAATCTCTCGCTCGACGAATTTGACGCTTGACAAAAAATAAATGTGTTAAGAATTTTAAGAACCTCAAATTTGAGGCACCCTTCGCAGGTAACTTCAAAGATGGACTTATCTAACAACTAGTAGGAAAACACTTTATGACAGGTTCATACGCAGCATCATATCTGCCCTGGATTCTGATTCCCGTTGTTACCTGGCTCTTGCCGATCGTCGTCATGGGCTTGCTGTTTCTATACATTGAGCGCGAAGATCCGACTGGCATCTAAGCCAGGATCACGCCAACATCAAAACAAAAAGCCGCTTATTCCTTAAGGTTAGGCGGCTTTCTTTTTGTTAAACAAATTGCTTAAACTAAGCTCAGGTCATCCTACATTGAGGAGCCTAACCCTGCATAAGCGCCGTAAAAGAAAAGACCCAAAATGCCTATAATTCCTGTCCCTGCTACAGTTGCAACAATCCAAAGAGGAATTCTTCCACCAGTACCCACAGCTTTTACCTCCTAACAAGCAAGCGATTTGTAGACGACTCTAGACAAATTTGATTGTCTAAAGTTTTTGATTAATTGAAGAAATAGCTAGAGAAAAGGATCCCTAGTGAAAAGATTGCCAATAAGCCCAAATAGAGCGATGTTCTATTTAGCTCAACAGGCTGTTTGTTGGGGTTGGAAGACTTAACTGCCATTGCTTTTACCTATCGTTGAATAAACTGCATGGACGCGATCGCTCCCAAAAAGAAAACGGAAGGAACAGCTAGCGTGTGAACGGCTATCCATCTCACCGTAAAAATGGGATAGACCACGGGTTGATTGGGAGAATTGCTGGTCATAGTGTTTGAACCAATTGAGTGAAAAACTACTTCTTGTCTTTTTCGCCAATAAACTGGTCAACTTGCTGCTTTGCCTCAAAGCGTTTGTTGACGATCGGCACTTCTTGTCGGGCGGCGGGGAAGTATTCGTTGGGGCGAGGCGTGCCAAACACGTCATATGCCAAGCCAGTGCTGACAAACAACCAACCTGCCACAAACAAAGCGGGAATGGTGATGCTATGAATCACCCAATAACGAATACTTGTAACAATGTCACCAAACGGACGCTCTCCGGTAGTACCAGCCATTTAGATTTCTCCACTGACAACAATCAAAAGCCTTTATAAATATCATAAGGGACGATAGAAATCCCCACAAGCAAACCTTCTAAATTTGCAGTTTGTAGCCTCTGATTTTCTTTAAAACTAAGCCTTAGAAAGCATGATCAACGCGCTACAAATTGCAATGGGGATCAGGCAGCTTGGGTACCTCCTTGATATCTCAGTAGCGTGCCTCGCTGACCAATGATAAATCCTTGCTCAGGGCTAAGAAACACGATCCGATAAAGGTTAGCCGGAACGTTTTCAACCTCCTTGTCTTTCTGCCAGGTTTTGCCCCCGTCAAAACTGCCCAGCAAGTTGCCGCTGCCACCCACAACCCAAAGCTCATCAGGGGTGCGGTAAGCCAAATCCAGTAAACCCCAACTTGTGCCAAAATCAGGATTTTGAACTTCTTGCCAGTCTTCTGGGTCAGTAGAACCCGTAAACTGCACCTGTCCACCCCGCGCCAACATCCACAGGCGACCATCTTTGGTAAAGCCCATGCTCTGCACGCGCCGAGAGCTATTGCGGTTATAGGGATGCCAAGCTTGATCGCCCGGTTCCCAGACTGAAAAGAAGTTTCCTCTCGAAGACACAGCGACGTATTTGCCGTCGTCGGCTCGATCGAGACTCCGAACCACGCCAAAGGCTTCAGCCACCATTGCTTTCCAGTTGCGACCGCCATCGGTTGTCTGATAAATGGCTCCTAAATCGGTCGTCATTTCAGCGCTATTTGCGCCCCTTGCCAAAATAGTGCTAGGTGCGCCCGGCAGCTTCTCGCTTAGAGGAATTTGTGCCCAAGATTTACCACTGTCGTTGGTGTGCAGTAAGAGCGAGGGTTGCCCAGTAATCCAACCTTCTTGACCCGAAAAGCTCACCGAACTCAATCGATAATTTTGTTCGCCGAGATCGAGCTTGCGCGGCTCCCAAGTCTTTCCACCGTCGTTGGTTTCTAAAAGCGATGAATTTGTCCCTACAAGCCATCCGTGAGCTTTATCACCTGTAAAACTGATGTCTAAAAGATTTTCTTCAACTGGCAGGGAAATAATCTCCCAGGGGTTATCGCTTAAAGTCGGCAAAAAAGCCTTGCAGCTAGTTGTCAGCAACGCGATCGCCAATAATATGACAAGTTGTTTCCAGGCTCTCATAATCCACTGCATCGCTTTCAATCTCAGATACACAATTTACGTTTTCTGTAGCGAGGGTTTCCGCTACTGCAACCCATAGAGGCTGAGGAACAATAAGAAGACTAGAACCAACCCGCCAAAAATGAGAAGATTCTTCTGCCCTGGCGTTAGCGTGTTGACACCAAAGCCGTACCCTAAATTCTCTTTAAACCCAGACGGGCTATTGAGCGGACCGACATTCTGAAACTTAGAGGTAGGCACACCGCAAACCGGGCAGCGCCAGCTAGAGGGCAAATCCTCAAAGGGAGTTCCCGCAGGAATATTGCGACGATCGTCTCCCTTGATAGGTTCATAAACATAGCCGCAGGCTGAACACTCGTGACGATCGAGTGATTTTGGATCGATAACTTCGGTGCTCATAGATGTGGGAGAGGGTAGAGGACTAGAATGCCAATCTTAAAATCTCCGTTAATTATTATGACATTATGACCTCCCCTTTTTAAGATCTAAATTAAGAGAAATGATTCAGGATAGGTTTATAGAAAATTCTCGATTAACGGCGAGCGAGATTTCTTGGCTTGCAGATGTTTCAATATACGTCAGAAGGTCACGCCCAACTATAATGTGAAGTGTGAAGAAGAAGTAACACAAGCGTTTTCATTCACCCTACGAGAGGCGACTATCACTGTGTTTGTCCTGACTGGCTACGAATATTTTCTGGGCTTCCTACTCATCTGTAGTTTGGTGCCCGTCCTGGCATTGACGGCTTCTAAGCTGGTGCGTCCGAGTCGTCGGGGTCCTGAGCGCCGCACGACCTATGAATCAGGCATGGAGCCGATCGGAGGAGCCTGGATTCAGTTCAACATTCGCTACTATATGTTTGCGCTGGTCTTCGTGATCTTCGATGTTGAAACGGTCTTTCTCTATCCGTGGGCAGTCGCCTTTAGTCGGTTGGGGCTATTAGCGTTCATCGAAGCTCTGATTTTTATCGGAATTCTGATTGTCGGTTTGGTCTACGCTTGGCGCAAAGGAGCGTTGGAATGGTCATGAACTCGGAACTCACTGCAAAAAACGGCTCTGCTGAGGGTTTGATTAACCCGATCGAGCGAGTCAATATCACTCAAGAACTGTCTGAAAACGTGGTTCTGACCAGCGTTGATGACCTTTATAACTGGGCAAAGCTTTCTAGCTTGTGGCCCTTGCTGTTTGGAACTGCCTGCTGCTTTATTGAATTTGCGGCGTTGATTGGTTCGCGGTTTGACTTCGATCGCTTTGGTTTAGTGCCCCGATCGTCACCTCGTCAAGCCGATCTAATTATCACCGCAGGGACGATCACGATGAAAATGGCCCCTGCGCTGGTTCGTCTCTATGAGCAGATGCCAGAGCCTAAGTATGTGATCGCAATGGGTGCCTGCACAATTACAGGCGGAATGTTTAGCGTTGATTCTCCGACAGCGGTTCGAGGCGTGGACAAACTGATCCCGGTTGATGTTTATCTCCCTGGTTGCCCTCCTCGCCCGGAAGCGATCGTCGATGCAATCATTAAATTGCGGAAGAAAATCTCAAACGAGTCGATTCAAGAGCGAGGTGCTTTACGCCAAACTCACCGCTATTACAGCACGACTCACCGCATGAAAGCGGTTGCCGAAATTCATGACGGCAGATATCTCGCAGTTGCTGATCGTCAAACGCCTGCTGCCGAACTGAGAGAGGCAATGGGTCTGCCGATCGCTCCCGCACTCAAAGCAACCGAAAAGGAGGGTGTCGATCGTGGCTGAAGAAATCCAACCTACCGCTCCTAAAACCGAGGCGGCTGCGATCGTCGAAGCGGGCAAAACTTCAAAGTGGCTGACTCAAAACGGTTTTGAGCATGAGTTTCTAGGAAGAGATGCCAGCGGCACTGAAATGATCAAGGTCGATGCAGAACTTTTGATTCCTTTCTCGACAGCGCTGCTTGCCTACGGGTTCAATTACCTTCAGTGCCAAGGCGGCTATGATTCGGGTCCCGGTCAGGAGCTGGTCAGCTTTTATCATCTAGTGAAGTTGAGCGATAGCGCCGATCGACCCGACGAAGTGCGGCTTAAGGTCTTTCTGCCTCGCGCCAATCCTGTAGTGCCATCGGTCTATTGGATATGGAAAGCAGCCGACTGGCAAGAACGAGAAACGTTTGATATGTACGGCATCATTTATGAGGGGCATCCCAGCTTAAAGCGTCTCTTAATGCCTGCTGATTGGGTCGGCTACCCGCTCCGCAAAGACTACATTGCCCACGACTTCTTTGAGTTGCAGGATGCATACTAGCTAGTTAATCGTCTGAGTCGCGTTAATCAACGAAAGCTCCTCGCTAAAATGGGGAGCTTTTAAGATGAAAGGGAGACTGAGAGGAGGTCTGCGTCGATTCCAGCCTGACAAAAATCTGCTTAATCATCTGTAACCCCTCAGTGATAAGCTGAAAAATGGCGGATAACACGCAAAGTTTTGTTTTTAATTGTTTGAGCTGAACCACACACTAGGGCGTAAGCATGGTCACAACCGCAGAGAAGACGAATATCGGTCACATTACTCAAATTATTGGTCCCGTTCTAGACGCTAAGTTCTCGAATGGCAATATGCCACAGATCTATAATGCTCTAACCATCAAAGGCACCAACGAAGCCGGACAAGACGTGTCTGTCACCTGCGAAGTGCAGCAACTTCTGGGCGACAACCAGGTTCGGGCTGTTGCGATGAGCACCACCGATGGGTTGGTGCGCGGCATGGAAGTGTTAGACACGGGCGCACCCATTAGCGTGCCTGTCGGTGCGGCTACCCTGGGTCGGATTTTTAATGTACTGGGTGAGCCTGTCGATAACCAGGGTCCTGTAGATACCCAAGACAGGTTGCCCATTCACCGTGACGCCCCCAAGCTAACGGAGCTAGAAACCACCTCCTCTGTGTTTGAAACAGGCATTAAAGTGATTGACTTGCTGACTCCCTATCGTCGGGGTGGCAAAATTGGTTTGTTTGGCGGCGCGGGCGTGGGCAAGACCGTGATCATGATGGAATTGATCAACAACATCGCCACCAATCACGGAGGGGTATCTGTGTTTGCGGGCGTGGGTGAACGCACTCGTGAAGGCAATGACCTCTATAACGAGATGATGGAGTCGGGCGTAATCAACAAGGACAACTTAAGTGAGTCCAAAATCGCCTTGGTTTATGGTCAGATGAACGAGCCGCCGGGTGCCAGGATGCGCGTCGGACTGTCCGGTCTGACGATGGCAGAATACTTCCGCGACGTGAACAAGCAAGACGTGTTGCTGTTTGTCGATAACATTTTCCGCTTCATTCAAGCGGGTTCTGAAGTGTCGGCACTACTTGGACGGATGCCATCTGCGGTGGGATATCAGCCGACTCTCGGCACAGACGTGGGCGATCTGCAAGAGCGCATCACCTCGACCACTGAAGGATCGATTACCTCGATTCAAGCGGTCTATGTCCCGGCGGATGACTTTACTGACCCGGCTCCAGCCGCTACCTTTGCCCACTTAGATGGAACCACCTCTCTGTCTCGTGGTCTGGCATCAAAAGGCATTTACCCCGCTGTTGATCCGTTGACTTCGACTTCGACGATGCTGCAACCCGCGATCGTTGGTGATGATCACTACGATACGGCTCGTGCAGTGCAATCGACGCTTCAACGCTATAAAGAGCTGCAAGACATTATTGCAATTTTGGGTCTAGATGAATTGTCAGAAGAAGATCGGACGATCGTAGCTCGTGCCCGTCGGATCGAGCGCTTCTTGTCTCAGCCTTTCTTTGTGGCAGAAGTGTTTACCGGATCTCCGGGTAAGTATGTCTCGCTAGAGAAGACGATTCAAGGCTTCAAGCGCATTCTCGCTGGTGAGCTGGATGATCTGCCAGAGCAGGCATTCTATCTCGTTGGCGACATTGAGGAAGCCATTGCCAAAGCCGCAAAAATGAAGGCAGAAGCCAAGTAGAAACGGGATGAGTTTTGAGTCAATTTCCAACGGCTCAAAACTCACCCCCTCAACTGCTTTTATTGGGAAAAAAATTATGGTTTTAACCGTTCGTGTGATTGCACCAGACAAAACAGTCTGGGATTCTAGCGCTGAGGAAGTCATTCTTCCTAGCACAACAGGACAACTTGGGATTTTGAGCGGTCATGCACCTTTGCTGACAGCATTGGAGACGGGCGTAATGCGGGTTCGTTCAGCCGATAAAACTTGGGTGCCGATTGCGCTGATGGGTGGCTTTGCTGAAGTCGAAAACAACGAAGTGACGGTTCTGGTCAACGGGGCTGAACGGGGCGATAGCATCGATCGTGACGCAGCTCGTGCTGCTTATACCGAAGCTGAATCTCGCTACAGCCAACTTCAGCCCAGTACAAATAAACAAGAACAAATTCAAGTCACCCAAGCTATGAAACGCGCTCGTGCTCGTCTTCAAGCGGCAGGTGGCGGAAGCTAGTAGTTCTTACTTCGTTTATAGAAAAAAGGGAGGACTAACAATGTCCTCCCTTTTTTTGGGATCGTTTGGAGTTTAAGGGTGCAATCGCACGCTATAAGTAGCTAGGCGCAATTAAATATAAAACGCTCCAGTGAGTACTCACCCGATTGACTCCGGGATTCCATCCCCCGCATCACCACCTTGGCTAAGTC
>JAYVFW010000613.1:0-7077 GCA_043772715.1 Phormidesmis sp.
TTCAGCATCGCGACTTTAAACCCTAACCCTGGTCTGCATGGTAGAAACTTTAACTGTTGAATTGCCGAGTGTTGAAAGCGCGATCGCACTAGCCGGAACCCAAGAAAATAATCTAAAGACCCTATCCAAGCAAACTGGGGCAGCTCTGGTGATGCGCGGACAGGAGCTAATGATCTCTGGAACCAAACATCAAATTGATCTGGGGCAAAAGCTGGTTGAGGCGCTCAAAGAATATTGGAGCCAGGGAAAATCGATTACCAGTGTTGATATTCTCACGGCGCGTCAAGCGTTAGACGATCATCAAGAAGACACGCTACAAGAGCTTCAGCAAGATGTCTTAGCACGGACGCGACGCGGTGATGTGATTCGGGCTAAAACCTTTCGGCAACGGCAATATATTCAAGCCGTTCGCAGCCATGATTTAACGTTTTGCATCGGTCCTGCTGGAACTGGAAAAACTTATCTAGCAGCCGTTCTAGCCGTTCAAGCGCTGCTGTCAAACGAATATGAGCGACTGGTGCTTGCCCGTCCTGCGGTGGAGGCAGGAGAGAAGTTAGGCTTTTTGCCTGGAGATTTGCAGCAAAAGGTAAACCCCTATCTGCGTCCTCTCTACGATGCGCTGTATGAATTTGTCGAGCCAGAAAAAATTGCCAGTCTGATGGATCGCGGCATTATTGAAGTCGCTCCGATCGCTTATATGCGCGGTCGCACCCTCAACAATGCGTTTGTGATCGTCGATGAGGCACAAAACACAACGCCCGCCCAAATGAAAATGCTGCTGACTCGCATCGGCTTCCGCTCTAAAATGGTGGTAACGGGCGATTTGACTCAGACCGATTTGCCTCATCACCAGACTTCTGGGCTATCGATGGCAGAGCGAATCTTACGATCGGTCGATGGCATCGCGTTCTGCAATCTCTCGAAAGCTGACGTAGTGCGACATCAGTTAGTGCAGCGCATTGTCGAAGCTTATGAAGAGTTTGAGCAGTAGTCTGTAGTCACGATCGAGATTCTGCCGAATAGGCAATAAAGGTAGAGTGAAGTAACAAAGCGAGGAGACTATGAGCCTTGAGCAAGCAATTTTAGAGAAAGTAAGAGCGTTGCCGCCTGAGAAACAACAAGAGATTTTAGATTTTGCTGAGTTCTTGCAGGTTAAGTTGCAGCAAAATCCAGATGCAACAGAGGTTGCTAAAGGTAAGCAAGCGGAGTCTACCGAACAGAGACCGAGGCTATCAATGGGTGAAAGATTGATAGCAATTCGGCAGCAGGCGATTGAGAACGGGATGCAGCATTTGACCGTTGGAGAAGTGGAACAGGAGATTGCAGATCAGCGCGATCGCCAGAGTGGTTTGTGGGTGGACTAGGGATTTGAAGACTTATCTTGATTCTGGTGTTTTGATTACAGCGTTTCGAGTTGAGGGAGAGGTTGGAGAGCAGGCACGGCAGATTTTAATGGATGGAAATCGTCAGTTTGCATCGAGTGTGTTTGCACGGCTGGAGCTTTTGCCCAAGGCGGTGTATCAGCAACGGCGTGATGAAGTGCGGTTTTATCAGGAATATTTTGATGGGGTGCAACACTGGGCGAGTGATGTTGAGCAGCTCTTAGAAGATGGTTACCGAATTGGGTGTAACTATGGCTTGGCGGCGATCGATGCGCTTCATGTCGCGGCGGCGTTGGCGGTTGGAGCCGATGAATTAGTGACAACGGAGAGAACAACGAAACCAATGCACCGTATAAATGATATTCGTGTAATCTCGATTATTCGATAGAACGAGGGAAGAGAAATGTCCCAAAAGATATCCAGCACCTATTTTCTAGCCATTCAACTTGGGCAACGCAGACAGAGTTGCCTCGTCACCAGACTTCTAGGTTGATAATGGTATGGATTCTTCGATCGGTCGATGGGATCGCATTCTGCAATCTCCCAAAAGCTTATGTAGTGCGCCATCAGTTAATGCAGCGTATTGTCGAAGCCTACGAAGAGTTTGAGCAGTAGTCTATATGAGGTGTGGTCACGATCGAGAAAGCCCCGCCTTCTAATTCTCAATCAAGGTTGGAACTCGATCGTATTCCGCTTGATAATTCTGAAGTGCATCCCAAACATCAACCTTCTGCTGGAGATTTAGCCAAAGCCGATGCCCATTGCCAAACGCTTTTCCAATCCGAATCGCAACATCCACACTCAGCGGCTTCTGACCTTGAATAATCTCAAACACTCTCTCTTGAGAAAGTCCCAACACCTCAGCAAATTGAGCCTGACTCATTTCAATTTCATCCAGAATGTCTAAAATCACTTCACCCGGATGAATGGGTCTAGTTTGTCTACTATCCATCAGATCTTGCAAATCTTTCATAACTCAGATTTCGGTAGGGCTATAAACCGAGCGTATCTAATGATAATCCTCCAGATCAACCTCGTAAGCGTCACCCTCCTCAAACCGAAAGGTGACTCGCCAATTTGCGGAAACCTTGATTGATCAAGTGCCTCTTCGATCGCCTTTCAACTCATGTAAATCATATCCAGGCAGTCGGACATCCTCGGTTATTTCAGCAGCATCAATCACTTCTAGCCGAATTCTAAGTTTTTTCTCTAAGTTTTGAGGAAGCCCCTTTTTGGTATTCTCCTTTAATAGCTTCTCCAGTGCCTTGTTTCTGAAAGTCTGAATCACACAAGTTCTCTCTAACTCTTAATCCTCGTGGTCGTGATGCTGCGAATCGGTTGGCGTTGTTGAATCGAGAAAATTATCCGATCGGCAAGGTCGCAACGATCAAGGGTTGAGCCACGACTTGCAACTGGCTCAGATCTTCATCTTGGAGATACAGAGAAACTGCTTCGCTCAGATTTTGCATGAATTCATCCAGGGTGTTTCCCTGAGTCACAATAGCAAACTCCTGGCACTCGGTAACATATCCGCTTTGGTCGCCTGGATAGACTGTTGCGTGGATCTTTTCTCGAAGGGTCATTGACTCTCACAGAAACTGAGTGGGTTTAGTTTTGGCGTAGCACTCCAACGAAGTGCGATCCTTTGGAACTTGGCAGAGCCAATCGCAGTTATCTCAATTGGGTTGGAGTGGGTTCCCAAATCGTCTTACCTGGACTAACTGACCCAGGAAACTGCCAACCCATTTGAGTAACAGTGTTGATAACCTTGCATATCAAATTGACCGTATGTTGCTGCACCTGATCAATGAATTGTCGATCCATTGCGGTATCAACAATCTGCTCCTGACGATTCCAGAAAGATGGAATCGAAGCGCCATTTTGATCCGGCAGCCTCCATGATCCGTGACACAGAATATTCCGCATTTGTGATGCGTTTCGCAGATCGCATAGAAGCTCATCAAGATTTTCTATTACAGCGTCCGGATTGTCTCGTACTGCCTTTCCGTAGGTATCAATCAGATTTCCCAGAGGATCTATGCGAGCACGTTTTAGCTTAGGCAACCATTCAGCGTAAGCGTGATCAATCTCGTCCTCTTCGTATAGTCGCGTTGCTGTGAATGCAAAGATCGCCTGCCCTAATACTTCTTCTAGAAATCCGAATGTGGCAACGGCACGCCCCAGACTCTCCCAGAAGGCAGCCTCATGCCCGTGGGTGGGGAACTTGTCCGGCAAACCATCCTGATCGACTGGATATCGCGTTGGCTTTTCGTCGTTCATATAATTCGTTTCATGAGTTGACCACCCAACTATATTATTAGAGAGAAAGTTTCCGCGTATCATCCCAGATTAGGTGGATCGACCTTGCCTGTGACTTGACCTCCGTACTTAACTTTTGAGGCGATCGTCCAGGAAGAAACAACGATCGAGCCTACTCAACCCAGCAGGGTTTCCAACTTGGCAAGAACTTCGTCAATGATTTCTTCGGGTGCCTTCTCGACAAATTTCACTCGCCGCGATCGCCAGTCAAAACTCTTCACCTGGTCACTTAAGATCACGCCTGATGTGATCATCTCGTCCATTAGTCGTACTTCAAACAGAAACCCTTTTGATTGGCTGGTGATGGGGCACATCAGTGCCAGAGATGACAAATTGTTGTATTTGGCAGGGGAAAGAATAATTGCGGGTCGATATCCTGCTTGCTCGTGTCCCTCTTGAGGGTCAAAACTCAGCTTCACAATGTCACCCTGATCGAGCACATATACCCTTCGACTACCAGATTTCATCGCCAACGGGTTGCCCCATCTCTATTTCTGAATGCACATGGTCTAAACTCATTCCCGCTAGCAGATCGTCTAGCGTATATTTCTTTTTATCAGGCTTGATCATCAGACCGCCATCTACAACCGCAAAGGTTATGCTCGTTCCTTCTTGCAAACTGATCTGTTTTGCAATCTGCATTGGAATACGAACACCCAAACTATTGCCCCATTTTGCGACGACTTGAGGTTTCATCAGTGCCACTTGCAAAAGAATGCATAAACCATTATGAATACAAAAGCAGTCAGACCGCTACAATCTAAAATTGGCTCATACCAATGCAGGTTCGAGGAGTGCGCCTTGCATACGACTCAGCAAATCGATCAGATTGGAGAGTTGTTGGTCAGCACTGAGAAGTCCTAACCCTCTCACAGTGACTTTGCCGGGAGTGTAGACAAAGCGAGTTTGCAGATGACTCGGCAAGTTTTCTTTGAGCAGATTCCAGGCGGGTTCCTCCATTGGGGTTTCGAGAATGACGTGCTGTTTGCCGTCGGGCTTGATGCGAGAGAAGCCGATTTTTTTGGCGACTTGCTTGAGTTCCATGACGCGCAAAAGCTGGAGCGCGGCTGTCGGAATCGTGCCGTAGCGATCGCTCCAGTCTGCCGCAATTTGGGTCAACTCTGGTTTAGACGAAGCTGTGGCAACCATGCGATAGGCATCCATTTTTTGGTCTAAATCGGGAATGTAATCGGCAGGAATAAAGGCGGTGAGACTGAGATCGATCTGCGTGTCGTCCACTTTGGGGATTTCCTGACCGCGAATTTCTTTAATCGCATCTTCGAGCATTTCCATGTAGAGATCGAACCCGATCGCATCCATTTGTCCCGATTGTTCGGCTCCGAGCAAGTTGCCCACGCCGCGAATTTCCATATCTCGCACTGCTAGCTGATAGCCCGATCCAAGTTGGGTAAACTCTTGAAGGGCGCGCAGACGTTGACGGGCTGCATCCGATAGCTCATGTTTCTTTGGATAAAACAGCCACGCGTGAGCCTGAATGCCTGCTCGTCCGACTCGACCGCGCAACTGATAGAGCTGAGACAACCCGAACTTTTGCGCGTCTTCAATCAAAATGGTGTTGACTCTGGGAATGTCTAATCCCGACTCGATAATTGTGGTGCAGACGAGAATATCGGCTTCGGCTTCGCCAAAAGTCAGCATGGTTGATTCGAGTTCTGATTCTGGCATTTGCCCGTGAGCTACTGCGATCCTTGCCCCCGGAATCATCTCGCGCAGTTGAGCCGAAATCTCTTCAATCCCTTCGACTCTGGGAACGACGTAGAAGATTTGTCCGCCGCGATCGAGTTCTTGCCGAATCGCCGATCGCACCATTTCAGGATCGTAAGGCGACATATGAGTTTTAATCGCACGACGAGACGGTGGTGGGGTCGTAATTAAACTCATTTCACGCACGCCAGACAACGCCATATACAACGTGCGCGGAATCGGAGTCGCGCTGAGACTAAGAACGTCAACTTGAGTTTTGAGCGATTTGATTTTCTCTTTTTGATTTACGCCGAACCGTTGTTCTTCATCAACGACTAGCAATCCCAAGTCTTGGAACTGAACACCTTTACCTAAAAGCTGGTGAGTGCCGACAACGATATCTAATTCTCCGGTGGTTAAACGACGCTGAATATCTTTGCGTTCGTCAGCCGTGCGAAAACGGTTGAGCAAGCCGACCTGAATCGGATAGGGCGCAAATCTTTCTTTGAGCGTGTGATAGTGCTGTTGCGTCAAAATCGTAGTCGGTGCCAGCAATGCAACTTGCTTTCCAGCGATGACAGCTTTGAAGATAGCGCGAATTGCAACTTCTGTCTTGCCGAAACCAACATCGCCGCAGACTAAGCGATCCATTGGGCGATCGCTCTCCATATCCAGCTTGACATCTTGCGTAGCCTTTAGCTGATCCGGCGTTGGCTGATAGGGAAACGATTCTTCCATCTCTTGTTGCCAGGGCATATCAGCCGGGTAGGCAAAACCGGACTGCTGCGATCTCTGGGCGTAGAGATGCAGCAGATCCACCGCAACTTTTTTGATTGCTTTTTGGACTTTGCTCTTGGTTTTCTCCCAAGCTTTGCTCGACATTTTGTTAAGCTGCGGCACCGCTTCGCCCACGCCCCGAAATCGAGACAGGGCACTGAGTTGATCTGCCGCAACTCGCAGCAAACCATCAGCATATTTCAATACTAAATATTCGCGAGTTTCTTCGTTAAGCGTCAAACTTTCGAGCTTGATGAATTGCCCAACTCCATGATTTTTGTGAACGACGTAATCACCGGGCTGCAACTTGTTGGGATCAACTTGCTTAGAGGCGGCGCGACGACGTTTGCGAACATAGCTTGGTGTCGTTAAACTGTGTTGCCCAAAAAACTCGCGATCGGTGACCAACACGACTCGAAACGTCGGCAGAATAAAGCCTTCTAGCTCGGCTAACCCCGAATATTTGACTGCGACAGGAACGTGCTGAGTTTGCAGTTTGTCGATCGCCAAAAAATCTCGCGGATTAGGTACAAACTGTGCGGGGCAATCATGCTCTTGCAGCAGCGAGACTGAGCGAGACGGCTGGGCTGAAACGAGCCACACCGAGAAACCACGATCGCGCTCTCCTCTCAAAGTTTCAGCAAGTCGTCCAAACTGATGCGGCACCGCAGGAACGGGACGACTAGCGAGATTTAGTCCATTCTTTTCTTCTGCCAGTTCGCTGAGAAACAGCCGATCGAAACACTCAACTTCAGCTAGAGACGCAGCAAAAGGACGATGAGTTTTAGGAAACGGGTGCGGAGCTTCTTGCCAATGTTCTTCGACTTGATCAAACCAGCGATCGCCGTGTGCTTCACACATCTCTGGTTCGTCGAGAGCAATCAGCGTGTTGTCG
>JAYVFW010000614.1:0-7044 GCA_043772715.1 Phormidesmis sp.
TCTCGCCCCCTAACCCCCAATTCTGGGGGAACTGGAGTTCAAAGTCCCCCAGAATTGGGGGATTTAGGGGGCGTTCCCGGATTCGTGCAGGAGGTTCTATTTAGGATTGTAAATTAAATCATAGGGGTTGCTTGCGGAGTCAATGAACACAGCATTGCCATGCCCCTACGATGATTCTTACGCGTGGACTAGGGCGGGGACTCTTTTAAAGGCTGGGGTGCCCGATCGCGTCTCAACTTTCGCCTTAAAGATCACATTCACCTCTGGGTAAAACATTACGGCGGCTCCGGGGCGCACGGCTCCATAGATGACTTCGACCTGCTCAAGTTTTCCGACGTTGCCTTGCACGGTGACGCGCTGATGCTGGCTCAAGCCCGCAGATTCTGCATCAGATCGATTCATTAGAATGCAGTTGCGGTGGGGCATTCCGCGATATTTGTCGCCAATCTTATAAACCACAGTGTTGTGTTGAGCATAGCTGCGACCTGTCATAATCGCGACCACAACCCCTTTCGGATTTGATTGGTTAAACGATTGTGGATTGGGTAACGTTAGCGTTGGCAATGGCGTTGTAGACATTGCAGCTTTTCCCGATGGCGTTGAGAATTTTGGCTCGTTGAGAATGCGTCCTGCGATCGTGAATTCTTCGTGAGTTTCGTCGATCGTTGCCATCTGCTCGTATCCTGGAACAGTTTTAGCAATCAGTTGTCTAACGAACTTCGGATCGCGCAGTTTACGCCAGTCAAGCGGATAGTCGCCGTGAACTCGGTGGGCTAACTCAGTTAAAAATTCGACTTCAGCGATCAAATCTGCGTCTTTGAGATGCGTCTCGCCCTCGTCGCTCAATCGGACAAAGTTGTTACCGGATTCAGTCGTTGTTTTATAAGGGTTTTCAAATCGATTTCGCACCGGAAGCACGATCGTCGTGTGTTTGGCGAGTCCGTGAAAATGTCCGATGTTGGGCTTGGTTGCCAAATAGATAATGGTGTCAATTTTACTCAGCGATCGCTTTGCCTGAGTCGAGTCAGGATTCGCGCCATACAGATTACCACCTAGACAAATTAGCGTCTCTACTTTCTCTTCGTCAGCCGCTTCAATTAAATCGCGCGTGTCATATCCTTTGACTTCACTCAGCGGATGCCCTAACAGTTTTTCTAATGCGTCTTGCAGTCCTTTCTTAAGTTCTTGGGTTGTTACGCCCATTGAACCGAAGCCCTGGACGTTAGAGTGTCCTCTCACTGGCATTACGCCTGCGCCTTCTTTGCCGATGTTGCCCGTGATTAGCGCAGTGTTGCCAATGCTGAAGACATTATCGACTCCGTTTTCGTGTTGAGTGATTCCCATTGCCCAGCCGAATACGACTCCTTTCGCGTTGCCGATAATGGTTGCAGCAGCTTCGATTTCGGGTTGAGAAACTCCACAGGTTTTGGTGATCGTGTCCCAATTTGTGGATCGCGCCGCTTCAACCACCGCTTCCCATCCTTCGGTGTGTGCCTTGAGAAATTCTGTCTTGACGAATCCGCGATCGATTAAAGATTTTTGAATGCCGACAAATAACGCAACATCACTGCCCGGAATCGGCTGCAAATATAGCGAAGAGATATCTGATCCAGGAATCAGAGACTTGACTGGAAACGCTGGAGAACCAAACTTGACCAATCCAATCTCCATCATGGGATTGATCACAATCACTTTGCCACCGCGATCGCGCAGTTTAATCAACTCGTTCATCAATCGCGGATGGTTATAAGCAGAGTTTGCACCCGCTAAGACTACACAATCTGCGTGCTTTAAACTTTCTAAACTAACCACTGAAGTGTTCGTTCCAAACATCTGTTTGAGTCCAAATGTTGAAGGCGCATGACACAAGTCAGAACAGTCGGCAAGATTATTAGAACCGAGCGATCGCATCATCAATTGCAGCAAAAAAGCCGCCTCATTCGAGGAGCGACCAGAACTATAGGACGCAACTCGATCGGGCGCTTTGCGAAAAGCTTTCTCCGCGATGTCATACACTTCTTGCCAGGAGATGCGCTGATAGTGATTGGTGCCTGATCGCAAAATCATCGGAAAGCTTAACCGTCCCAGTCTGTCGGCTTCGAGCGAGGTCAGTTGCTGAAGATCGTGAATGCTGCGCTGTTGAAACACTTCAACCGGGACTGCTGGCTTAATTTCGGCTGAGATCGCCTCGACGCTTTTCATACAGCGCTGAAGCTTTTCGCCACCCTCATTGGTAAAGCCTCCTTTCTGCCCTCCGGTGCCCCAAGAGCAAGACAGGCACGCGCTTTTGTGGAGCAGAGTTTGCCAAAGTTTTGCGCCTTCAGGCGAGAGCGTGTGTTCTGCCCAATATTCGATCACAGGCAAACCGCCGCCGATCGCTGGAGTCTCCGCGTTTTTGTCATGGAAGGGAGGAACGGGCTGGAGACTCTGACTATCCATAACTTTTGACCGATGATGTTCTTCACCAAAACTACTCTAAATAAGTAGGTTTTGGAATGCGTCGATCGAGAGATCCCCCAAGCGAACCTGAGAAACTCATGCAGAAATCAAACTAGCGCCCTCAGACCGATGTACGATGATGAATCATTCTTGAAAGTCCCTCACGATCGCCAAAGCCTTCATGAAGAAAACGTTCGTTCTCGATACCAATGTCCTGCTGCACGACCCATCTGCGATGCTACGGTTTGAGGACAACGATGTAGTGCTGCCGATTACGATTATCGAAGAACTCGATCGCTTCAAAAAACAACCCGAAATCACGGGACGAAATGCCCGTCAGGTTTCCCGAATGTTGGATGATCTGAGGAGCAAAGGACAGTTGACCGAAGGCATTTCAATCAATGGAGATGGCTCTTTACAGGTCGCCCTTTGTCGCCGAGAAACCTTGCTAGAGCTGCCGCCAGAGCTAGAAGGCGACAAAGCAGATAATGCGATTCTTGCTGTGGCTCTTGAGTTAAAGCGGCAATGCGACTCTCCAGTCGTGTTGGTGAGCAAAGACATTAATTTGCGAATCAAAGCCGACGCGCTAGGGCTGACCGCCGAAGACTATAAAACCGATAAAGTCGATGTCGATGACCTTTATACCGGGATGGATAAAATCGTCGTCGCTTCAGAAGACATCGATCGCTTATTTAGATTTGGTGGAGTCACTTTAGACCGTGAATTTTTTCCTAATCAGGCGCTCACCCTGATCGATGAAGCAAACCCAAATCACACCGCTTTAGGCATCGTCGATGGAGCCAGTGGCAAAGTGGTGCCGATCACCAAACTGTCTCGCAGTGGCGTTTCTCGCATCAGCCCGCGCAACCGTGAGCAGAGTTTTGCGCTCGATTTACTGCTGCGAGATTCGGTTTCGTTGGTGACGCTAGTGGGCAAAGCAGGAACGGGAAAAACCTTGTTAGCGATCGCCGCAGGTCTACAAAAAGTTGCCGATGAGCGGCTTTATAGTCGGTTATTAATCTCCCGTCCGGTCGTGCCAATGGGAAAAGACTTGGGCTTTTTGCCCGGTGATGTCAACGAAAAACTGACTCCCTGGATGCAGCCGCTTTATGACAATTTTGATCTGATTTTGGGCACTCAAGATTCGTCAGGCAAACCAGACCACTGGCGGCACGGTCACGAAGAACTGATCGAGCATGGGCTACTGCAAATTGAACCACTCACCTACATTCGAGGACGCACCATTCCTAAGCAGTTTTTGATTGTAGACGAAGCGCAAAATCTCACGCCGCACGAAGTTAAGACGATTCTCACTCGCGCTGGAGAAGGCACCAAAGTAGTGTTGACAGGTGACCCTGACCAGATTGATAACCCCTATGTAGACGCAGCCAGCAACGGACTCACCTATGTCGTAGAGCGCTTTAAGAACGAGCCTTTAGCGGGTCACATTACGCTACTCAAGGGAGAGCGATCGGGGTTAGCCGATCGCGCCGCCGCTCTACTCTAAAAAATCTGGCGTTGCTGAACGGTTCTATGAATTTGCCCCCCAACCCCGCATTCTGGGGGACTTCCGAACGCTCAAAGTCCCTCACTTGTGGGGGATTTAGGGGGCTTTCAGCAATGCCGCGACCCAAAGGTTCATATCTGGATTCAGCACCGCCAAAAATCTTACAGTCCCGCTGTGAAGTTTTTAAACAGCGAAATGTTGGTAAGCAGGAAGTAAGCAAACGCTGCGCCACCTACACCACCGATCAAAAAACCACCTCCATACTCATTCCAGCCATGCTCTGATTTAAAGGCATCAGGAGGATTCGGCGTTGTAATCGTTGTGGTTGGTCCTGGAGGATTGCTATTGGCGTAGAGTGAAATCGCCAGCGTTGAAATAATGATCAACCCGATCGTAGACAGCAACCCTGCCAAGTTTGCGATGTCGGTGTCTCGCAGTGGTCCAAGTTTGGCAAACGGTCCCAAAATCCAGTAACCGTGAGCGAGTCCAACTTCTAACCCACGCCGCATCGGAGACAGCCCAGAGCGATAAGCGGGCAGACTATTAATATAAGCCTTGACTAGCGGTGAAGAATTGATCGGGGTCGCTAAATTACCGTTTTGAATGTCATAGGCTGGAAAGACAACCTCCTTATTCCGGGGATCTCTAGGGTCATTGTTTGCTTCTGGGTGCTTAAGAACTTGCATAGTGAGCTTTCCTCATAGCGATAGTGTGCTGGAGTGATCTTACGAAGATGAGATCTGCACTTCATCGTTCTAGAGATACAAAACGAGCGGTTAGTTCGAGCTAAAAATTTCCTCCTTAAAGAAGAGAGAGTGGTAAAACCAGTTACATCTTTGCCAAAAGATAGATGAGACACTGTTGAGATAGAAGTTTAGTTTCTTTATAAAGATTTAAGATTCCTCACAAGTTCAGGAGAATTGTCCAGATCGCTCCTATGCTAAGGAAATATTTTTATAAGCTGATTAGTGATTAGCGGTTCCATAGTCTACGAGCGTTTGTTACGGATATGAATCTCCCACCCGTTTATTTACGTTCCTTATTCTTAACCAGCCTGGTTAGCTTTCTGACTCCACTTTTGTTGGTGGGCAGCACGATCGCTGGGCTAATGCTAATCGGTCTGTTTCCAGGGCTGGATGGGTTTAGCCAATGGTCATCAGGGGGGATCTTGACGTTTTTGCAAACATTTGGCAGTGGCAAAGCGCTAGAAGGCTCGTTGGTGATCAGTGGTGCTTGCGGTGTAGTAGGGGCTTTATTCGACACCTATATTTTTTATCGTCACAGCAACTTTCGATAAAACTTGCCAAAACTTACTATCCTGAGAAGAGCGTTGAGTATGCGCTTCTCTGAAGTTGTGGCGATAGTTTATGCAAGCAGTGAGTCGATTTTTAGCCGTTTTATGGCTGGTTGTCCTGAGTTGGAGCGTGGTTCCTCAAGCAGCGTTAGCTCGAACTCAAACCCCAGAGACAACGCCAGTTCAGTCGATTCAGCCCTATTTAGATCGGGTGATCGATCGCGTCACAGAATTTAAACTCGACAATGGTTTAAAGTTCATTGTTCTAGAGCGACACGAAGCTCCGGTCGTGTCGTTTCTCACTTATGCCAATGTGGGAGGAGCCGACGAACCTGACCAAAAAACAGGCGTTGCTCACTTTTTAGAACATCTGGCATTTAAGGGCACGACTCGCATCGGCACCGAAAATTATCAAGCTGAAAAGCCATTGCTCGATCGCTTAGATCAATTGGCAGAGCAACTTCAGAAAGCAACCGCTCAGACGACTCGCGATCGCTTACAAAAAGAATTTGATCAGACTGAAGCAGATGCCGGAAAGCTGGCGCGACAAAACGAATTTGGTCGCATTGTCGAGCAGGCAGGCGGAGTCGGCTTAAACGCCAATACGTCCAGCGAGGCGACTCGATATTTTTACAGCTTCCCATCCAACAAGTTAGAACTCTGGATGTCGCTAGAATCAGAGCGATTTTTAGAGCCAGTGTTTCGAGAGTTTTATAAAGAGAAAGCGGTCATCTTAGAAGAACGCAGACTGCGAACCGAAAACTCTCCGATCGGACAAATGATCGAAGTCTTTCTTGATGCCGCTTTTAAGGTGCATCCTTATCGTCGCCCCGTGATCGGCTATGACCAGGATATTCGGAATCTGACGCGACCCGATGTACAGCAATTTTTTGATACGCACTACACGCCCAATAATTTGACGATCGCGATCGTGGGCGATGTTAACCCCGTCGAAGTTAAGCGACTCGCTCAAACTTATTTTGGACGATATCCCGCCAAGCCCCAACCGCCCGAAGTCACCGCGATCGAACCGCTGCAAACCCAAACGAGAGCAGTTACCCTCAAGCTCAATTCTCAACCCTGGTATCTCGAAGGCTATCATCGTCCTCAGTTGAACCATCCTGATAGTGTGGTCTATGAAGCGATCGCAAGTTTACTCAGCGATGGGCGAACGTCTCGCCTCTACAAGTCTCTAGTCGAAGAGAAGCGAGTTGCCTTAACCGCTCAAGGCTTTAACGGATTTCCAGGAGACAAATATCCGACGTTGATCATGTTTTATGCGCTGACGGCTCCCGGCAAATCGGTGGATGATGTCTCAACAGCGCTCAGATTAGAGATCGAACGCTTAAAGACTGAACCTGTGTCGGCTGAAGAATTAGACCGGATAAAAACTCAAGCACGAGCCGGATTATTGCGATCGCTTGACTCAAATTCTGGGATGGCAGAATCGCTTTTAGAATATGAAATCAAAACCGGAAGCTGGCGCAATTTGTTTAAGCAAGTCGATGCCATTGCTGCAATTACACCTGCTGACATTCAGCGAGTTTCTCAAGCCACATTTACGAGTCAAAATCGCACGATCGGACGCATCCTTCCGCAAGAAAATTAGGAGGAACAACGCATCATGATGACAACTCCAGCCGCCTCGGCAAACCTAAACACCCTTTCTCTAGACGATTGGATGCACAATCCACAAGGAAAAGAATGGGTTGATGGGCATCTGATTGATAAACATCCCTTAATTTGGGTTGAGGGACACGCGATCGAACGCAATGGAATGACCTTAAAACGCAGCCGCACTCAA
>JAYVFW010000615.1:0-2512 GCA_043772715.1 Phormidesmis sp.
TGATTACCGCACTCAATTTCTCACGCGATCGCCCTACCCTGCAACTTAACCTAGATAGACCACTAGCAGCGAAACACAGTAGAATAAGCTCCGACTCACTCATTTCATCCCCCATGTCTCAAGCAAAAATCGGCATTATCGGCGGCAGCGGACTCTATAAAATGGAGGCGCTAAAAGACGTAGAAGAGGTACAGGTCGAAACTCCGTTTGGTTCACCCTCAGACGCTCTAATCGTCGGAACTCTAGATGGAACGAGAGTTGCATTTTTGGCACGACATGGGCGAAATCACCATTTGCTACCGTCTGAGTTGCCATTCCGAGCCAACATTTATGCGATGAAAAGCTTGGGCGTAGAGTATCTGATTTCAGCCTCTGCGGTCGGTTCGCTTAAAGAAGAGGCGAAACCATTAGATATGGTCGTGCCCGATCAGTTTATCGATCGCACTAAAAATCGCATTTCTACATTTTTTGGCGATGGCATTGTGGCGCACGTTACCTTTGGCGATCCGATTTGTCTTAATTTGGCGAAGGTGTTAGGCGATTCGGTTGAGAGCCTCAATCTCACGGATGTCGCGCTGCATCGAGGCGGCACTTATGTGTGTATGGAGGGCCCAGCATTTTCAACGAAGGCAGAATCGAATTTGCATCGCAGTTGGGGCGCAACGATTATCGGCATGACCAATCTTCCAGAAGCAAAACTAGCGCGAGAAGCTGAAATGGCTTATGCAACGCTGGCGCTGGTGACGGATTATGACTGTTGGCATTCTGATCACGACAATGTAACGGTAGAGATGGTAATCGCCAATCTGCAACGCAACGCGATTAATGCTCAGAAAGTGATCCAAGAAACGGTGCGCCGATTAAGTGAAAATCCGCCCACTTCTGAGGCTCATTCTGCACTGAAGTATGCGATTTTGACTCCGATCGATAAAGTCTCTGCTGCCGTTAAAGAACGGTTGAATCTGTTACTGAAAAAGTATTTATAGGTGATTCACTTCCATCAATTTTTTGAAGCGATCGTCTTCTCTAATCGAGTCAAAATCGGGATCAGTTCTGGCAACCTCTCTTAAACTTACATAGTAAGAAGATGATCCGATCGCTTGCTGCAAATCTAAAAGCGCAGCATCTATATCGCCCAAAGAAAGATAATAAGAAGCACGATTATAATAAGTTCCTCCAGAAGTCGGTTTCAGCTTCAATGCCTTCTCAAAAGAGCGATAGGCTTCGTCATAGCGACCTAATTTAGTCAGCGCATAACCGCGATGTTTCCAGTTGTGATGACTATTAGGCTGAAGTTTTAGCGACTGATCAAAGGTTGCGATCGCTTCTTCATAACGCCCGATATCTCTCAGCGTGTAGCCCATCCCAAACAGACCTTTGGGATGATCGGGCTGAAGTTGTAAGACTTTTTTGTTAGCAAAAAGTGCCTCATCATAGCGCTTCATCCTTCTCAAAACTTTAGCTTTTCCTAACCATGCCGCGATCATTCCTGGTTGAATTTTCAACGCTTTTTCATAGGATTCTACGGCATCGTCATGTCGATTTTCATAATAGAAGGCATCGGCTTGTTTTAGATAATCATTCGCTGTCAAGGCTAAATGAGGATTCACAGAAGTCAAAAACTCAAGTTGTTTCGTCAGTTCTTGTATTTTTTGGTGAACTTCAGGCGCAACAAACTCTTCTTGAATAATCGAGGGGGTAATTTTAGAAAGTTCTTGAAAGATTTTTTCTTTTTCGGTCTGTGCCACTACAAATAAGTCTTGTAGCTGACCGACAAAATCTGATTTCAAGGATTCTAAATCTTGCTTAAATTCTTCTACTTGTCTCTGCAATTCTTCAGTAAATTGCTCTTTTACCTCTTTTTTAGTTTCCTCTTCTAATTGTTTTTTGATTTCTGAAATCAGTTGGCTGCGAATGCTGCTGCGTAGTATTAGTGCAACAATGACGGCTAACACTGGCATTGCAACCAAGACTGCAATCAGTGAGTTTAGCAATCCTGTTGTCCAGCCAAACGTGTTGTTAACAGATTGCTGCACACGATCGTTAATCTGATTGCTCTGATCAATCTCTCGATCAACAAGTTTTTGCACTTCTTCGCGTTGCTGTGGTGCCAGAGTTGTCTGAGGCGATGGTGTTGACTGAGCGATCGCCAAGTGAGCAGACATCAAAAAGGTCGCTAAGGGCAAAGCAACACGAGGTAGAAATTTCATCACTTCTGAAAGGTCACGATTCAAACGCTCAAAATCTAACCTATCCCAGAAGCTTTGTGTGAAATCTCTACCAACTAAGGATTGTGGATTAACTAACCTGTAAAAGTCTTCTGATTTGTCATCGCCGAGACTTTTGCCCCCTAAATCCCCCATTCTGGGGGACTTTGAAACTAGAATCTTGGCTCAAAGTCCCCCAGAATGGGGGATTTAGGGGGCTGAAGCCGACTAAAATGCAGCGACAAAGACTGGTGTTTACACCGTAGCTATTGAGGGAGAGGGCTAGAAGTTGCACCTTAATAAAT
>JAYVFW010000616.1:0-2511 GCA_043772715.1 Phormidesmis sp.
GCAACGATGTTTGCGAGTTGTCTACCAGGTCGTCAGCTACCTGCTGGAGATCTCTCGTTCTTTGAGAAAATAGGGCTGACGACACAAGTGACCTTTGTGCATCCCTGGGAGGGGTTCAAGATGTTGCTCGGTTGGGTGTTGAGTGGTGTTGCGATCGCGATGGGTGCGCCATTCTCGTTTGATCTGTTGAACAGGATTGTCAACGTCCGCAATACTGGAAGTAAACCCAAGGCAGCACCAGAGCAGTCACCGTCTGCTTAATTCAACGTCAGTTCGATGAGTTCTTTCGCTTCGTTCTCAGCGGCTTCTGCCCCCTAAATCCCCCATTTTGGGGGACTTCAAGCCAAAATTTCCGATTCAAAGTCCCCCAATTTTGGGGGATTTAGATAGCTCTCCCGAATTCATCACCGAAGCGAACTACTGCTGTCGAACTGACTTTAATTCAGCGCTAAATAATCATGCTCTCAAATGCGATTTGTAGGTCTTGAGTCAGGTCAGAAACGGCTTGTTTTCCGGCGCGGCGATTGCTGTGATAAGTATCCCAACGATCGGAGACTGAGATTGGTTGTCCGATCGTCACCAGCCCACACTGCTGACCTAACATGGGACGCTCGAAAGCATTGCCGCCTTTGATTTTGGTAATCACATCCCACATTAGCAGCGTCGTTTCGGCAAAGCGTTCGGCGGTGGGCTTTTCTAAGACATATTTACCTGTGACGGCGACAAAGCTCTCGACTAAGCGCATATGCCAGATGCGAAGGCTAGCTTCTTCGGCGACGCGATCGGCGAGTCCGCGTTCGAGCGGTGACAGCGTTTCTAGATGCAAGTCGTCACGAAAGACATAATCCCATCCGGCTTGTTCGAGTTTGCGACAGCGATCGATGACGCTTCCTCTCGGCTGAATGTTGAAATATTGTTCTGCCACTTGCAGCGCTACATTCAGCAACGCCTCTAACCGGACGGCAAACTCTGCGTTTGAGCCAGGAGAAATGCCTTCAATCTCAGATGATTTTGCGGCGGTGGTCGGCAATGTCTGATGATAAAAGCGCGTATAAAACTCTTCCATCTCGGTCAACAAATGCTCTGCTAACTGATATAAACGCCGATAAAGATGCCCTTCTCGTTCATCGTTGACTGCTCTCAAAAGTCCGCTACCAGCTTCTAGCTCACCCAGCAGTTTCTCAAGAGCTTTCCACGGAGGCGTGATGTAACGATATTGAATGCCGATCGGCACAATCAAAACTTTTTCCGATCGTCCTGCTTTGATCAAATCTTCGACGCACCAAAAGCCGAGTTGCGCGATTCCTGGCTCTAAGGGGCTAACGGTTTCGTTGTGTCCATTTGTCGCGCCTTCGGGAGCCGCTAAGAGCGGGAATGCACCGTTGGCAAACAGGTCACGAGCCGATCGCAAACCGACGCGATCGAGCTTGCCGCGACGGATCGGAGTGCCCCCCAGCTTGGAATAGAGCCAACCCGTCAGCGACCCTGCCCACAGCGGAATGCCGCGATCGTAGATGAAGTGCGCGTGGGTAGGAGTCTTGAGCCGGATGCCTTGTTGTCTGGCTAATTTAGGCATCAGATAATGGAGCAAATAGCCCATGCAGACCGGATCTTGAACGCTAGGATGCCGGAATGCAAGCAGTAATCTCACCTTACCAGATTGAAATTGCTGATAGAGATCGATTAATGGCTCGACATCTTGAGCTTCAACGCGAGTCAGAGGCGTTTTGAAACGCATCCAAAGCGGTAGCGCGAGTTTCACCAGCTTAACTACATTGAGGTCAATATCTGGCGCGATAAACTCTAGCGGAGGTTGAGCCTGGTTGGGCGATCGCAGAGCAGGCTTTTTGCGAAATCGGGGCAAAGCAATTCTCCTGGCGTAGGGTTGAAGGTGCTATCACACTAATCTTCTCTTCCAAAATACCGAAAGCAGAATGGACAGTCGTTGATCTGCTACAGATCGCAACACATTTAGGAGCGTGAATTAACATCAGTTCAACGAGTTTTTGCTTCGTTGTCAGCGGCTTCTGCCCCCTAAATTCCCCATTCTGGGGGACTTTGAACTGGAAATTTTGGCTTGAAGTCCCCCAATTTGGGGGATTTAGGCAGCTCTCCCGAATTCACAACCGAAGCGAGTCACTTCTGTCGAACTGACGTTAAATCGTGTCGGTTACTTGCAGAGATATGGGCACTGCCATGCCCGCACGTAGATTGATGGGTTAATTCACAATCCTTGATTTAGAAAATAAAGATGAGTTTGAGTGTCCAGTCGGTGTGGTTGCGAATGAGTTCGATTTGCCGAATGAATTCGCGGAAGTAAAAGCGGCGTTCGGGTTCAGACAAATCGAGCCAGAATTGCGGAATGGAGACTGCTTGAGCGATCGCCGTTAAATTGACGGGCGGCAGTTGAGCGAGGTTGCCTTGCAGTTGAGCAATCTCGGTGCGGAGATTATAAGCGCGAAGTTCGGCGCTTTCAGAGTCGAGAATGCCGCTTTCGGTCAAGCCAGGAAG
>JAYVFW010000617.1:0-2510 GCA_043772715.1 Phormidesmis sp.
CCTGGCTGAGTTAACACCGGAAGTGACGGCTTCGGTCGCAGGTTATCCCTTTATCCTGGATGCCCTATCTGCCTTGAATACCGTTTAAATTGGTATGACGTTCAAATAGAGTGGCTCCCGCTAAAAAACTCTGCTACAGCTTCGATGCACAAAGCCCCGCCCCAATTAGCCCAACGTGTGGATTGAGAACAATATGAACCGGAATGCGTTCTAAAATCGAACCCATTCGACCTTTGTGAATAAAAGCGCTGAGAAAACCGCCCCCTTGAATGAGTAGCAGAATCTTCGCCGCGATGCCACCAGCAATATATAAACCTGCATAAGGGAGAAGTTTGAGCGCTAAATTTCCTGCTTCAGCGCCGTAGGCTTCGACAAACATTTGCATCGTTTTTTCGGACAGCAGATCGCGGTTTTCTAACGCTGCCTTTGCGATCGCCGCTGCCGGATCAACGGTTTTCTCGCGTCCTGCCTGAGACTCCCACGCTCTGACGACTTCACCCACTTCAGGCGACTCTGTAGCAAATTGGCGATCGCGCAAAAACTGATAAATTGCCACCACTCCCTGACCCGACACCACTCGCTCGGCTGAAATGCGATCGATATTGTGTTTGTCGAGCAAATAGCGAGAAAGCTGAAACTCTAGCTCCGATCGCGGGGCAAAATCCGCGTGTCCACCTTCAGAACCAAACACCTGATAGTCCTCACCCGTATGAATGAGATAGCCTTGCCCTAACCCGGTTCCTGCACCCAGAACGGCGATCGGAGCTTTCTCTTGAGGATATCCGGCTTGCAGCACATGCAAATCTGACTCACTCAAACCCAATACGCCATAGCCGACCGCTTCAAAGTCATTAATCAAAGAGATTTTAGGAATCGCCAACACTTGCGACATCCGATCGGCTTCTAAAGTCCAACCGACGTTGGTGACTTTTGAAGTGTTGTTGATTATGGGGCCCGCGATCGCAAAGCAAGCTTTTTCGGGCGAGAAGGTCTGTCCCAATTCCTGCTCGGCAGCCGCTAGAAATGTCTGCACCATCGGCACCAGATCAGGAAAATCATGACTGGGATATCGCACCTCGTAGAGTGAATGCAGCGAGTCTTCTGATTTGACCAACCGCAAAATCGTTTTCGTTCCGCCAATGTCTCCCGCCAGCAATATGGTCATAAACCGACTCCTCCAATAACTGAAATTTAGCGAACCTGAGACATGACTGCAATGAGCTTCAGACCCAAATACAATGCAAGAAACCCCCAAGCAGAGACGAGATGAATTCACCGATCGCCGACCTAAGAAAAGACTACACCCTAGAAGAACTCAACGAAACGGAGGTTGACCCAAATCCGTTTGTGCAGTTTCAGCGCTGGTTTGATCAAGCGATCGAGGCACAGCTTCCCGAACCCAACGCCATGACCGTGGCAACGGCCACCAAAGACGGTATTCCGTCTGCCAGAATTGTGTTGCTCAAAGGCTTTGACGATCGTGGGTTTGTCTTTTACACCAACTACAACAGCCACAAAGCGCAAGAATTGATCGCCAATCCTCACGCGGCGCTGGTGTTTTTGTGGACAGAGCTAGAGCGACAAATTCGCATTGTCGGCAGTGTCGAAAAAGTTGCTGCCGAAGAATCCGATGCTTATTTTTATAGTCGCCCGATCGCCAGTCGTCTCGGTGCCTGGACTTCGGAGCAAAGCCAGGTGATTGTAAGCCGCGATGTTTTAGAACAACGCTTAGAAGCACTAAAAGTACAGTACGCAAATCAAGATATCCCCCGTCCGCCTCACTGGGGAGGGTTTCGCGTCAAACCGATCGCGATCGAGTTTTGGCAGGGACGATCGAGTCGGCTGCACGATCGCCTCCGTTATCGGCTGCAAAACGGGGAGTGGATGCTCGATCGGTTGTCTCCTTAGCCATCTCGAATAATCATTTCGTGGGGTAGAAATGGGCTGCGCTACTTTCGGGGAGCGCTGCTTTTCTGTAGAATAACTGACATATAGTTCTCATTCCTCACTTTTGACTCCATGTCGATCGAACTGGGCCCCTTTAGATTTCCGATTAATGCCACTGTGATTGCAGGGGTCGGCTTGTGGTCACTGGCACTCTATTTGGGGTTTTCACCGATCGGAGACTGGGTGATCGAGCAGCTCAATCGCTGGTTTAATTTTGCAGAGCGATCGCTCTACGTCTCAGAAGAAGAATTTGAGAAGACTCGACCCGCGCGAGAAGCCCAAAATGCCTTCTATGCTTCTGTTTTTAGCATCATTCCCTTTCTGGCAGTCGGTGCTTTGTGCAGCTATGGAGTAGAAATTAGCTTAGGCAGAAGTTGGGCAATTAGTGTCGGCATTCTTGCCTGCATCGGCTGCGGAATTTATGAATTAGGTCGTCGAGACGGGCAGATCTGAATAGACCTCCTACACGAATCCGGGAACGCCCCCTAAATCCCCCATTCTGGGGGACTTTGAGAAGACTTGCGGTTTCAAAGTCCCCCAGAATGGGGGATTTAGGGGGCACA
>JAYVFW010000618.1:0-2505 GCA_043772715.1 Phormidesmis sp.
GCTGACAACGAAGCGAAAAAACTCGTCGAACCGACGTTTGTTTAAGCTTAACGAATATCACGTCGCGACGGGCTGACTCACCTGGTTGCGAATCTGCTCAACGCAGTTATATAGCCCATCGGTGTCAAGTCGATAGCTAAGAGGATGAGCGATCAGCCGAGCCGTACTCTGAAACAAAACATCGATTTCAATCAAGCCATTTTCGCGCAGCGTATTGCCCGTCGCGACGAGATCGACGATCGCTTCCGACATCCCCGTGATCGGTCCCAACTCCACCGAGCCGTAGAGCCGAATAATCTCCACAGGCAGATCTAAACTCTGAAAATAGTCATGAGCGCAACGGACAAACTTAGAAGCGACCCGTCCGTTGAGCGGCAGTTCGAGTGACGATCGATAAGGACTCGATGCCTTCACCGCCACAGACATTCGGCATTGCCCAAACCCCAGATCCACCAATTGAGCAACGTTGGCGCTTTTTTCTCGCAGCACGTCATAGCCGACTACGCCTAGTTGTGCCTGTCCATATTCAACGTAGACTGAGACATCAGAATTTCTTACTAGCAGTGCTTTGGCAGTATTTGTGGGATCGGTGATTTGCAGTTGACGGTTGCCCGCTTCTAAAAAAGCGCTAAAGTCAAGCCCGATCGCTTGCAGCAATCGAATGCTGTCTTTGAGCAAAGCACCTTTGGGTAATGCGACAGTAATCATAAGTAGAGTTTTGAGTTTTAAAGTGCGAATACTGCTAGTCGATGACGAAATTGAAATGGCTGACCCGCTGAGCCGATCGCTAATCCGCGAAGGATACACCTTAGATGTGGCTTATGACGGTCGTCAGGGGTTACACCTCGTCGAGCAAAATCACTATGACTTACTGATTTTAGATTGGATGTTGCCCTACCAGTCGGGCTTAGACATTTGCCAACAGTTACGATCGCGCGGTGACACCACTCCAGTGTTGTTCTTGACGGCGAAAGATACTCTTGACGATCGGGTGCAAGGACTTGATGCTGGAGCCGACGACTACTTAATCAAACCCTTTGAGCTAAGAGAATTATTGGCACGAGTTAGAGCATTGTTGCGTCGTCCCGCAACGTTAGAATCTGCTCCTGACCTGCGGCTGCGAGTCGATGATTTAGAGCTAGATTCCCAGAATCAAATTGCTTATCGGAAGGGGCGGGCGATCGAGCTTTCTGAAAAAGAAAGCCAACTGCTGGAATATTTCATGCGCCAACCCAATCAACTGCTCACCCACGACCAGATTTATCAACACCTCTGGAGCGATGGTGAAAAGCCTACTAGCAATGCGCTTGCGGCTCAGATTCGCTTACTGCGCCGCAAAATTGAATCTGAAGGAGAAACGCCTCTAATCTCAACGGTCTATGGCAAAGGCTATCGATTTGGCGGCGGTGACCTTTAGCCTCTCAATTGGTCAAGTGGAGGCATGGATGGGTCGTTGTGGATGATAGCCAACCTCAGATTTCAATCAATCCCAAGCTGACCTGAATTGCCTGATTGACCAGCATCATTGTTTCGTCGGTTAGCTTGCCGAGGCGCTTCACCAAACGCTGTTTGTCGATCGAGCGAACTTGGTTGAGCAGAACCACTGAATTCACTGTCAACCCACCTTCTGGTGGCTGAATCAGCACTTCAGTTGGATACAACGTGTCATCAAATTGGGAGGTGATAGCAGCAACAATCGTGATGGGGCTGTGTTCATTTGCAATATCATTTTGCAGAACGAGCGCAGGTCGCATTTTTTGAATCTCAGCCCCAACCGTTGGGTCGAAGCTAACCAGATAAATTTCTCCTCGCTTTGGTGGCGCTAATTTGCGTTTTGCCGCCATACCTCTTCCTCAAGCGCAAGCCAATCATCGGCTAACTGGCGATCGCGCTCAGCCCAACGAATCGCGCCTTCTTTTAGCTGTTCTCGAAGTTTCTCTTTTTGAATTTGGGTAAGGTAAGCCTGGATTGCGGCATGGATAAAACGACTGCGATCGCCCTTCGGCGCAAACTTATCAAGCTCTTGTAGCGTTTCTGTTGGTAATGTGATGTTAATTCGATGATATGACATATATCAAGGATACACACTTAGAGTAAGTATCCATAGTGTATCATCTGCCAACCAGGAAATCTGGTTAATATACGCTGGTTACACGTCCAAGGATTCACTCAAATAACAATGACAATCCGGCTTTTCCAGCAGGTTCCTAACTAACGTAATCACCGTCACCTCTGGCGGGCAAAACAATCGCCCAGGAAAATAAGTGCCCAAGCCGCGATTGACATAGAGGCGATTGTCCCCGATCTGATACAAGCCCTGTGACCATTCCCAGTGCTTCATGACGCGATAGCAAGCCCTCAAAAAAGGCAGACGGTTACGGTTGCGAGGCGGCAGGCGGCTATAGAGCTTGGCAGACAGTGCCGAAACATTTCCCAACCCTGGAATCACAATCTGACCGCCGTGGGTATGCCCAGACAGTGGCGAGTTGATCTGCAACTGTCTGG
>JAYVFW010000619.1:0-2502 GCA_043772715.1 Phormidesmis sp.
GAGGGGAACCAGAATCTTAAAGTCCCCCAAAATTGGGGGATTTAGGGGGCGAAAGGATTCAGCCTCGATAGACAGATTCATACTTGCATTCAGCAACGCTGCAATTAGGACTTACGCAAACCTCGGAGATTTTAACCAAGAATCAAGCATCGTGACCGACAGAGTGGCTCAAACCTCCGAGGTTTTGGATGCCGAAGTCTTACTAATTTGGTCAGATACATATTCTGAGAGATGAACGATCGGCTACTTTAAAAGCAGGGTCACTGGAGATCACCATGAGTCTTAATCAAACAAGTCGCGAACAGACAGAAGCAGGCATCAAGGCACTACAAGGCTTCTACAACGCCAGCACTGGGCTTTGGAACACGACAGGCTGGTGGAACTCAGCAAACGCGCTCGAAGCGACGATCGACTATTGCCGATTGACCCATTCGCTCACTTATCGCAGCAATCTCTCCAACACCTTTGAGAAAAATAAGCGCAGTAATTTTCTCAATGAATTTTACGACGATGAAGGCTGGTGGGCGCTCACCTGGATCAAAGCCTATGATCTAACAGGCGAACAGCGCTATCTCACGATGGCAAAGACAATTTTTAACGACATGAAAGGCGGTTGGGACTCAACCTGCGGCGGCGGAATCTGGTGGAGCAAACAGCGCAAATATAAAAACGCGATCGCGAACGAATTGTTTTTAGCGATCGCGGCAATACTGCATTTACGAATTCCAGGAGATGCGGGTGCAGGTAGCTATCTAGACTGGGCGCAACGCGAATGGAATTGGTTTAAGAACACTGGAATGATCAATCGTGACAGCTTGATTAATGATGGGTTAGACAGCACTTGTAAAAACAATGGACAACTCACCTGGACTTATAATCAGGGCGTAATTTTAGGCGGATTAGTAGACTTGTATCAAAGCACTTATGATGAATCGCTGATTAGACAGGCACAGGCGATCGCCGATGCTACCCTGCGAGCCTTAGCGCCCAACGGCATTTTAAGAGAACCCTGTGAGCCAGACTGCGGCAAAGATGGTGCCCAGTTTAAGGGCATCTTTATGCGCTATTTGGGCGATCTTTATCAAGTCACTCAGCAGCCAGCTTATAAAGACTTTGTGATCAGAAATGCCAACTCGCTCTGGTCGAACCGCAATAGTGCCAATCAGTTTGGACTCTCTTGGGCGGGGGCATTTGACAGCACCGATGCTGCGCGCCAAACTGCGGCGATCGATGCCCTAAACGCCTTGCTGGTTGTGACTACCGAAGCCATCGCTTATCAAGTCGAAAATGGTATCTTGCATCAGCTTGCGATCGAGGCGATCCACAGTGGCTATAACGGCTCAGGCTATATTGCAGGATGGAATCGTGAAGGTCAGTGGGTTGACTTTAAGGTGAATGCTGCGTCTACGGGATTGTATACACTAATGTTTCGTTATGCGGCGGCTGGAGGAAACGCATCTCGATACATCTATGTCAACGGCAAGAGCATCGCTGATAATCAGATTTTTCCAGGAACCGAAAACTGGAGCCGTTGGAACAGCATCACGATCCCCAACGTATCGCTGAATACAGGGATCAATACGATTTCTGCGATTTTTAATCGCGATAAGGGCAGTCGTAACTGGCTCAATTTAGACGAATTAACCGTTCGCTGAGGGATCGTGAATTAAACGAACGTTAGTTCGATGAGTTTGTTCGCTTCGTTATACAGTGCTTGTGCCCCCTAAATCCCCCATTCTGGGGGACTTCAGACCCGGATTTTTGTTCAAAGTCCCTCACTTGTGGGGGATTTGGGGGGCGTTCCCGAATTGGCAACCGCAGCGAGAATTTCATCGAATTCACGTTAAATAAAGCAGGAATCTGTGTACGGGCATGGCACTGCCGTGCCCATTGGCATTGTAAATAACCGATATTATTTAATCCACGATCCTAAAGACTGCTCAACCGAGAGAACGCAGCAGTTGCCGCAAAACTGCCTCATCTCGAAGATCGACTGCTTCGCCAACCCGTTGCCATAATCCCGCATCGGCTCGATAAATGCTCAAGGCTGATAAAGCAGTTTTAGCAGTCTGAATTCGACCCTCGGCAATTAGAGACAGCAAAAACTCGATCGCGTCATCGTGTCTGAGCATCGCGATCGCCATCAGTCCCGTCTGCTGAAGCTCGGGCGATCGGATCTGCTTCCACCAGGTTTGCAAGATCTCAAACGCCTCTGGTAGTCGCGTTTCTCCTAGTGCTAGCGCGGCGACTTCTGCAAGTTCGGCATCTTCTGCGATCGCGTCTTTTCGGGCATAGAGGCAGCGAGACACAAGCGGCAGCGATCGGGGTGGATCAAGCTGAAGCAGCGCCATCAGACATTCAGAGATCACAGATGGCTGATCCCCGATTAAAACGCGCATTCTCAATAACAATAGTCCGGACATTTTTTTGAACGGTTCCACAAGGCTTTCAGGGCTTGCAGTTCCAGGATCGAGCAATTTTATCAAAGTTAGCTTTGCCTCT
>JAYVFW010000620.1:0-7005 GCA_043772715.1 Phormidesmis sp.
ACCTAAGAAAAACGGAAGCGGTTGATCGAAAACTAAAACTTAAAAAGCAATGTCTGAAAGGCTTTTATCACTTAATTCATAAAAAAACGAGTTTTTGCGACCGTTATAGTGACAAATAGCTTGGTATATTTTGTCATGAAACTCGCATCGAGTTACGTTTTACTTTTAACGCAGCAAACTGAAGATTTGCACGGGTTAGAATTTCTTCTGGAACGTTTAAGATGTGCCGTAGAAATTGTCACCACACACGATCAAGCAGTTGATCGTGTCCGTCGAAATCCGCCGTGCTTGGTAATTGTGCAAGGCAACTATAGAATCTGGTCAAAAAAGCTTTTCCATACGCTCAGGGCGATCGCCGATGTGGATAACATTACGCTAGTCGCACTGACTGATGCTCACGCCCCAAGCTGGCTTCACCAAGACGAAAATCCAGGGTTCGATGGCTTCTTGGTCAACCCTCTCAGTTCTGATGTGCTTTTTTCTCTCATCCAGTCTGCTTCGGCACGGCAGCTTTGTCGCGCTGCCAATTAGCAACGCTCTAAAACCAAGTAGAGGGTCTACAGAGAGAACCACGTTCCCATAGACCCCTTGTTTCTATCAAGCTGAACTTGAGGTTTAGGCTCCCTATCTTATGCAATTTGCCCCGTTCTATCCACTCCTCCATCGCTTTCTTAAGCCAAACTTCCCTAACTGCCTGTGGGCAGGTAATCAGCAAGTTCCTAAAATTGCGCTGACCTTCGATGACGGGCCTTATCTTCCTTACACGTCTTCCCTGATAGATGTGCTCGATCGCCATCAGATTTCTGCCAGCTTCTTTTGGCTAGGAATTTGCGTAGATCGCACCCCTGCGCTCGCTCAAGCGATTTACCAAAAAGGCTATTGGCTAGGTCTACACGGCTATAAACATCATTCATTTGCCACGATGTCTCTGAGCAAACTCAAGCAAGATCTAGAGCAAACAAAAGCTGCGATCGTCAAGGCTTGTCAGAGTTCATCGCTAACATTAGTAGATGTTCGCCCCCCAAACGGGCTGTTTACTGCCAAAACGTTGGGTCTTCTCAATCAGTGGAGTTATCGCCCTGTGATGTGGAGCGTGATTCCTGAAGATTGGGTGCAACCTGGCGTGGAGATCGTGGTGCAGCGAGTTTTAGATCACGTCCAAAATGGCTCGATTATTGTCCTGCACGATGGATATTATGGCGGACGGGATGTGGCAGAAACCGTCGATCGTCTCATTCCTGCACTGCTCGATCGAGGGTATGAATTTGTGACGGTCGATCAATTATGGGCAGATGTGATAGATAACTGACGATCGCCGATCTCGCCCGTTGATTAGTCTAAACCTCTTAATCAATTAAAGGTTAAGTTATCAAACTTTTTGATATCTTCACAATAGCAGCACGAGCAGCTTGCGATTGTCGGGATGTTTAACCCACAACAGTTTCATCTATTTTAGATAGCTGCAATCAGCCTAAAAAATACCCCCAAATTGCTTACACACCAAACTTAAATGAGCGAAAATATCATCTAACTTAATATAGAGTCTAGACCCAAGTTCTTAAATTTGGGCTAACGTAACATCATAGAGACGTATCTAGCTGTCTAACCTTTAAGTGCGATTTGGGGGTGGTGTTTGAACGGGATTTAGCGTTGCCTTATTGCAGCTATCTCCACGGCTGGACGTTAGAAGCAACCGTTTTATTGCATGACTTTGGATTGATTTACAAACTGTGCTGACGTTGATCCTGAGTAGTCACAAAAGCTTTTTACTGCTTCATGAGCCAAGCGATATATAGACAGAGCCATTTTTGTCTTGGTTTTCTAACTTTGCAGATTAAGGCAGATAAAAAAGGTGCAACTTTTGTGAGAAAAGCTACAATTGGGGAGACATTAAAACATTCAGCAATAGTGACTTTTGCATTGGTATCTCTACCCAGCCATATCTTTGCGGGAATGAAGTATACCTTAAATTTTCAGCGGTTATTAGTAACTCCTCAACTTAGAGAGATAGTTCTCTAGAAGAGGCACAGACGTTAATGACAAAAAGCCTATGGCTGCATCTTGCAACCAGATTGAACGAATTACCGTTCTCCAGTGCTTAAACTTTCTACTTTCACCACTTAAGGAGCATGAGGAACGCGGCATGACCCAGGCCAACAACGTACTCGAAGCACTCAGTCTTGGCAGTCCTTCTGATGAACCGCTTGACACCGAAGTCGAGCTTTATGACGAAGACGACCAAGACGAGCCGGATTCTCCGGCAGATGATGACACCAAGACAGGCAAGGCTCGCGCTGCCCGCCGTCGCGCCCAAGCCAAGAAAAAGCACTACACCGAAGACTCGATTCGGCTGTATCTGCAAGAGATCGGTCGGATTCGTCTGCTGAGAGCCGATGAAGAAATCGAACTAGCGCGAAAAATCGCAGACTTGCTAGAGCTAGAGCGAATTCGGGTCAGGTTGACAGAAAAGTTGAGCCGTGAGCCTCAAGACAAAGAGTGGGCAAGCGAAGTCAATATGCCCCTGACGGCATTTCGGCATCGGCTGCATTTAGGTCGCCGTGCCAAAGACAAGATGGTGCAGTCTAACCTGCGTCTCGTCGTATCGATCGCCAAAAAATATATGAACCGGGGTCTTTCTTTCCAAGACCTGATTCAGGAAGGCAGTTTAGGTCTGATTCGGGCGGCTGAAAAGTTTGACCACGAAAAAGGCTACAAGTTCTCAACCTACGCCACCTGGTGGATTCGTCAAGCCATCACCAGAGCGATCGCTGACCAATCACGGACGATTCGCCTGCCGGTTCACCTTTACGAAACCATTTCTCGAATCAAAAAAACCACCAAGCTGCTCTCTCAGGAAATGGGTCGAAAGCCCACTGAGGAAGAAATCGCAACTCGGATGGAAATGACGATCGAGAAGCTGCGGTTCATCGCCAAGTCTGCTCAGTTGCCGATTTCGTTAGAAACGCCGATCGGAAAGGAAGAAGACTCTCGCCTGGGTGACTTTATTGAGTCAGATGGCGAAACTCCCGAAGATCAGGTTTCCAAAAATCTGCTTCGAGAAGATCTTGAAGGCGTTTTAGCGACTCTCAGCCCCCGCGAGAAAGATGTGTTGAGACTGCGCTACGGTCTAGATGACGGTCGAATGAAGACCCTAGAAGAGATTGGACAGATCTTTAATGTCACTCGTGAACGGATTCGCCAAATCGAAGCGAAGGCTCTCCGTAAACTGCGCCATCCCAATCGCAACAGCGTTCTGAAAGAATACATCCGATAGATTGGATATCGGACAACTGGGGCGTAGGCACTACGTCCCCAAGATAGATTTACAAAGACTCAGAGGTAACTCTTCTGGGTCTTTTTGTGTAACTTATCAGAAACAGACAAAAATATGGACACTTCAGATGAAGTGCCCGTTAGAGTAGCTCTTGAGGTTGACCAAAGATCTAAAGAAGAAATAATTACAGTAGACCTAAAAAGCGCAGTACACCTTCGCCTGAAAAATATTCGGTCGCGAGTGCGGCAACAAAGCCAATCATGGCAAAGCGACCGTTCCACAATTCGGCTTGAGGAGTGAAACCAAACTTCCAAGCATTACGGTCTTCAGAAGTGATCGTAGCCGTTAATTTTTGTGTGTCTTGCATGGTGGGTACTCTGAACGTGCATTAGCTACCCGTAATGTAACTCAATATTACATTTGATGTCAAATTATTAAGTGCAGTACAGACTCTTTTTCTTATAAGATTTGCTGATTGAATTTGGACTAAACGACTGAGATGGAGTCATATGACTAAAATATAGGACTATGATGGGAACTATTGATTGATATTTGTTAAAAATTATCAATGATTGTTTCCCAAACTGGATTATCAAAGCTTAAAAAGTCGCTGACCGAAAAGATATTTTTTGGTCAAGAACCCTCGGCAGAGTTGATCGCAATCTTGCTGGTCTACTTTGTGCAAGGGGTTTTAGGATTAGCGCGTTTAGCCGTCAGCTTTTTCTTGAAAGATGAGTTAGGGCTAAGTCCCGCAGAGGTGTCTGCCCTGCTAGGCATTGTGGCCCTGCCCTGGATGATTAAGCCCCTGTTTGGCTTTATTTCTGACGGGCTACCGATCTTTGGTTATCGAAGACGACCCTATCTGGTGCTGTCAGGGTTTTTAGGAGCGCTATCTTGGGTCGCCCTGGCAACGATCGTCCACAGCCCTTGGGCAGCAACCTTAACGATCGCAATAGGGTCATTATCCGTTGCGGTCAGCGATGTGATTGTCGATTCGCTGGTGGTTGAGCGGGCGCGGTCAGAATCTGTCAGTGGAGCAGGATCACTGCAAGCACTATGCTGGGGCGCATCTGCGGTGGGTGGGCTAGTGACCGCTTATTTAAGTGGCTGGCTGCTGGCACAGTTTGATACTCGGACGGTGTTTGCGATTACGGCATTCTTTCCTTTGATTATGTCTGCTGTCGCCTGGTTGATTGCTGAATCTCCAGTGACCGAAAAATCAGACTGGTCGATCGTGCGACTTCAGTTGGGGCAACTCAAACAAGCTATCACGCGAAAATCCATCTGGATGCCAACAGCGTTTCTGTTTCTTTGGCAAGCAACTCCTACCGCAGAATCTGCATTTTTCTACTTCTCAACCAACGAGCTAGGATTTGAACCTGAGTTTTTGGGGCGAGTGCGACTAGTCACTAGCATTGCAGCACTCGTTGGCATTTGGATTTATCAGAGATTTCTCAAGTCTGTGCCGTTTCGGGTGATTTGTGGATGGTCGATCGTAGCTTCGTCGGCGTTGGGCATGACAATGTTGCTGCTCGTGACTCACGCCAATCGAGCGATCGGCATCGACGATCGCTGGTTCAGCTTGGGTGATAGCTTGGTGCTGACGATGATGGGGCAAATCGCTTTTATGCCTGTTTTAGTGTTGGCTGCAAGACTATGCCCACTCGGAGTTGAAGCGACCCTGTTTGCGCTGTTGATGTCAGTCGTTAACCTGGCTGGATTGGTGTCTTATGAGTTTGGAGCGGTGCTGACTCATTGGCTAGGAATCAACGAAACCAACTTTGATAACCTATGGCTGCTCGTGTTGATCACAAATCTCAGCACACTATTGCCTCTAACATTTTTGGGTTGGCTACCCGGAGCCTCTGAAGAACTACAGACGGTTTCTGACGCTCAATCTTTCTCCAGTTTAGAGCTGCCATTAGTTTCAGAGTTAGTGCCTTCTCGAAGACGAGAAGTGGTGATTGAGAAACCGATCGATTAGGCTAAAAATTCAACGCTCCGAAATACAAGTGACTATGCAAAGTTTTCAGCTTGGTGAACACGCATCTACAGTTCCGATTACTTTCTACAACACACAAGAGTGGCAGAAAGGATATCGCTCTCTCGATCAAGAATGTGATTACTGGATTGACGAGATAGAGGGAGAAATTCCGCCTGAGTTAAATGGCACTTTGTTTCGCAATGGGCCCGGACGTTTAGACGTAAACGGACAGCGCATTCAACATCCTTTTGATGGGGATGGAATGATTTGCGCGATCGCCATAAAAGATGGTCGCGCCCACTTTCGCAATCGCTTTGTTCGCACTGAAGGATATGTTGCCGAACAGCAAGCAGGACGCATTCTCTATCGCGGCGTGTTTGGAACTCAAAAACCAGGAGGCTGGCTAGCAAACGCTTTTGATACCAAGATCAAAAATATTGCCAACACCCAAATCCTTTACTGGGGTGGGAAACTGCTTGCCCTTTGGGAAGCCGCAGAGCCTTATCGCCTCGATCCGCGCACATTAGAAACTTTGGGGCAAGAATATTTTGATGGAGCCTTACAACCTGGTGCACCTTTTGCAGCCCATCCCTGGATCGATCCGGCTTCTCAGTTTGACGCAGGTGCCCCGTGCTTGGTCAACTTCTCGATTAAAGCAGGCTTGTCTTTTACGATCAATATTTATGAATTAGACCTAGCAGGAACGATCGTGCGTCAGCATAGCCATCCAGTGCCAGGGTTTGCCTTCATTCACGATTTTGCAATTACGCCCAACTACTGCATCTTTTTCCAGAATCCGGTTGCTTTTAATCCGGTGCCATTTTTAATGGGCACACGATCGCCGGGTGAATGTATTAAGTTTCAGCCTGACAAGCCGACGCGGGTGATTGTGATTCCTCGCGATGTCGCGTCACGACCCAAGCCGGTTATTCTTGAAACTCAATCGGGATTTGTCTTTCACCACGCCAATGCTTATGAGCAAGATGGTGAGATTGTGATGGACTCAATTTGCTATGAAAATCTGCCTGCTGTCGAATCGGGTGCTGACTATCGCGAGACTGATTTTGCTGCCCTTGCGCCGGGTCAGCTATGGCGATTTCGCCTGAATTTAGAAACTAAAGCGGTCGATCGTCAGTTGATTGAGTCTCGCTGCTGTGAGTTTCCGTTTATTCATCCTGCTAAGGCGGGACGCGAACACCGCTATGTCTATTCAGGAGCTGCTCACACCGCCGCAGGAAACGCTCCGCTGCAAGCCATTCTAAAAGTCGATGTGAAATCAGAACAGCGTTCAATCTGGAGCGCTGCGCCAGATGGCTATGTCGGTGAGCCTGTATTTGTGCCGCGTGGGTTGCCCGGAGCGTCAGGACTCTATACCCAAATCGAGGGCGACGAAGATGATGGCTGGCTGTTGACAATGGTTTATGACAGTCAGCACGATCGCAGCGATGTCGTGATTCTAGATGCCAAAGATTTAGACAAAGGCGCGATCGCTCGGCTCCACCTCAAGCACCACGTTCCCTACGGCTTACACGGAAGCTTCACGTCGCAATATTTTGAGTCTTAGAGGATGTTTGAAAAGTTAGTTAGGGGGTAGAAAGCTTTCTCGGTATAAGCTGCGAATAGATAGTACACAGCGCCGAGAAAGCCAGATGAGTAAAGCATATCCCAGCAATCTGACCCAAGCCCAATATGAACTTCTCAGTGACCTGATGCCGGAGATAAAATCGGGTGGACGACCTCGTGAAGT
>JAYVFW010000621.1:0-2501 GCA_043772715.1 Phormidesmis sp.
CAGCCGCACTCAAGCGACCCTCGCAACGTGTTGGAAAAACTACAACGCTCAAAACAAGTTAGGAGGCGAGGTTTATACAGAAGCCCCCTGCCGAACCCAAAAGAAAGGGCGTTATCCAAATGTGGCGTATCTCACGCCAGAGTTGCTGACTCAGTTTGGTCAAGAAGACGTTTTGCCTCAAAGTTTTCCGCTTTGTGCAGAAGTGGTTTCTCCGACTGATTTTGCCCAAGATGTAATTGCCAAAGCCCAAGAATATTTGCAGTCGAGTGGCGAAGAAGTTTGGCTACTACTTCCTGAGAATTATTGGGTAATTGTAGTGACTCAAGACTCGCAGAAAATTTTTGTTTCGAGTCAAGTGGTCAGCGCTCAAAAGATATTAATCGGCTTCAGCATCGTAGTGAATGAACTCTTCGCTTAAAGCAAAAAATATGAAACCGAACGATCACAAACAGCAAATTGCCAGAATTATCACACTCGTGTTTACATTTATTGTGGTGCCGCTGGTCATATTGCTGTTGGCATTTATGCTCCCGGCTTCAGCAGAAACCGCTAAACACTACACTGACTTAAAATTAGCGCCTGCTCCCGAAGTCAAGGTTCCCAACTATAGCCGCTTTCAGCTTAAAAATGGCATGGTGGTCTATTTGATGGAAGACCACGAATTACCCTTAGTGAGCGGAACTGCATTGATTAGAACGGGAGATCGCTTTGAGTCTGCTAATCAAGTCGGTTTGGCAGGTTTAACCGGAGCGGTCATGCGATCGGGCGGCACTCAAAAACACTCCCCTGATCAGTTAAATCAACGATTAGAGCAATTAGCAGCCTCGATCGAAACGGGCATCGGAGCCACTTCTGGCAGTGCAGGTTTTAGTACGCTGAGTGAAGATTTATCTGAAGTCTTTGATTTATTTGCAGAAGTCATTCAGCAACCTGCGTTTGCGCCTGAGAAATTTAACCTGGCAAAGTTGCAAACTCAAGGCGGCATTGCTCGTCGCAATGATGACCCGAATGGCATCGTGGGGCGAGAGTTTCAAAAGCTGATTTATGGCGGCGAAAGTCCTTATGCGCGAGTGGTGGAATATGCCACGATCAAGAACGTTTCTCGTGATGATTTAATTCGTTTTTATCAACGCTATTTCCGTCCAAGCAATTTGCTTTTAGGCATTGTTGGAGATTTTGATAGCCAGATTATGCGATCGCAAATCGAGTCTAAATTTGGCACTTGGAATCCGGCGACAACGGCATCGAATTCTGATTTGCCCAGCGTGGCACAGGCAAAACAAAGCGGTATATTCTTTGTCGATCAGCCGCAATTAACCCAAAGTTATATTCAAATGGGTCATCTCGGTGGAGAGTTAAACAGTCCCGACTATCCAGCGCTATCGGTGATGAATGAGGTATTGAGCGGATTTGGAGGACGGCTCTTTAATGAGATTCGATCGCGACAGGGACTCGCCTACTCAGTCTATGCAAGCTGGAGTCCACAATTTGATTTTCCGGGGGTGTTTGCTGCTGGGGGACAAACGCGATCGGATGCCACGGTGCCCTTCATCAAATCAGTGTTGAGCGAGTTAGAAAAAATTCGGACTCAGCCCGTAGAAACTCGCGAATTAGCTTTTGCAAAAGACTCTGTGTTGAATTCATTTATCTTCAACTTTCAAGACCCCAGTCAAACGCTTTCACGACTGTTGAGATATGAATATTTTGGCTACCCCAAAGACTTTATTTTTCAATATCGCAAAGCCATCGAAGCCACCTCGATCGCCGACATTCAACGAGTTGCCAAAACCTATCTTCAACCCAACAAAATCGTCACCTTAGTAGTCGGAAATCAAAAAGCAATCCAGCCCAATTTAGCAAGTTTGGGTCAACCCGTTACCGCGATCAACATCACAATTCCCCAACCCACATAGGGACATGGCACTGCCGTGTCCCTCATCATCGCAAGTAATCATCTTCTTAATTCACAATCCCCAAAATTATCAAACAGCACTAAGCGCCGCAGTTTTTTGCGCCCCATAATGTTCATTAATCGCGTCAATATTAGATTCAAAAACCCGATCGCATTGATGAGGCACGACCAAAGTTGGGCACGCGGCATGATGAATGACGTAATGACCAACATCGTTCAACACATTTTCTGGGTCAGCCATGACATCAGGTTGTCCTAGAATAATCAAATCGGCTCCCCACAAACTGGCAATCTCACAAATTTTCTGCCCAGTGTGACCGAGAGGTTGAGCAATGTCAGCCGTTAGACCCACTTTGTTGACGACGTGAGAGAGCGATCGCAGTTCTTCTAAATCACTCACACGATAACTTTCCCATTCTGCTAGATTGTTTTGCGTGTGATCACTCTGTGCCAAGACGTTTAACAACAGCAATCGCGAGTCATTTATTTTTGCCCAGGCAAGTGCGGTCGAAAATACAGGCTGAGGGTTTTTAGCGTGATCGAGAGCAATCAAGATTCTGTTTAGCATGGCAATCTCTCGTTGATCAAT
>JAYVFW010000622.1:0-2498 GCA_043772715.1 Phormidesmis sp.
CAAAATGCCATCCTTCGTTGTGGGTCATGGTCGCGTTAGTGATGCCAGCAAACAAGTGACTCGCGAGTTTTACTTCGCTAAAAAATTCGGGCAACTTGGCGGGTGAGTCTGCTTGAGACGCTTCTTTGACCATGAAATAGAAGGCGTTTACCTGTTGCCACATTTCTGACGAGATGATTTCTCGCACCGATCGGGCGTTGTTTCTCGCAGAATTCAAGCACGACAAAATCGAATTGGAATAATTGCTGTCAAACGTGAGAAATCGGATCACATTCTCAGCCGTTGCCTCGCCATAGCGCTCTTTAAACAGTGGTAAATCTCCAGTCGTGAGTATAAGCGGCTCCCATTGTTGGGTGACTCCGATCGGAGAATCCAACAATAAGTTGAGATTAACGTCAATAAATCGAGCAATATTTTCTGCCCGTTCAACATAGCGATTGAGCCAATAAATCGAATCAGCAACACGACTCAGCATAGAAAATTTTGTTATTTACAAATGACCCACGTATCTTTACTGCCACCGCCCTGCGACGAGTTGACGACGAGAGAGCCTTTCTTTAGCGCCACCCGCGTCAACCCACCCGGATTTACATAAATCTCTTTGCCGTAGAGCACGTAGGGGCGCAAATCGACGTGACAGCCCTCAAACTGGTCACCAATCAGCGATGGCACACGAGACAGTGAAAGCGTCGGTTGAGCAATGTAATTACGCGGATGCGCCTTGATCTTTTGGGCAAAGTCTTCGCGCTGTGCCTGAGTCGAATGCGGCCCAATTAACATCCCATAGCCGCCAGACTCGTTGGCGCATTTGACCACCAGCTTATCTAAGTTGGCTAAAACGTGGCTTTGCTGCTGCGGCTCCCAGCAGAGATAAGTGGGCACATTGGCAAGAATTGGCTCTTCGCCCAAATAGTAGCGAATCATCGCCGGGACAAAAGAATAAATCACTTTGTCGTCTGCAACCCCGGTGCCCAAAGCATTAGCCAGTCCGACTCTTCCGGCGCGATAGACTTCCATCAGCCCCGGAATACCCAAGAGAGAATCGGCACGAAACGCCAACGGATCGATAAAGTCGTCATCAATGCGGCGATAGACCACATCAACCCGCTTTAGTCCTTTTGTCGTTCGCATTTGCAAATAGCCATCTGACACTACCAAATCTCGACCTTCGACGAGTTCGACTCCCATTTGCTGGGCGAGAAACGACTGCTCAAAATAAGCTGAGTTATAGATCCCAGGAGTTAGCAGCACGACGGTGGGATCGGGCAAATGGTGAGGAGCCAAATTCAGCAGCGTTTCGAGCAAGTGACTGGGATATTCTTCGACTGGCTGAATATTCATCGTCTCAAAGACGAGCGGCAGAGTGCTTTTCATGACTCGCCGACTTTCTAGCACATAAGAAACTCCCGACGGGCAGCGCAGATTGTCTTCTAAGACATACCATTCACCTGCCCGATCGCGCACCAAATCCGTCCCCGTGATATGACACCAGATGCCTTCTGGCGGCTTGACTCCCATACACTGCTTAAAAAATCCCGTTGCTGAATAAATCAACTCTGCCGGAATTACACTATCGCGAATGATTTTTTGCTCGTCGTAAATGTCAGCCAAAAATAGATTGAGGGCATAAATGCGCTGCTTTAAACCTTTTTCTAGCTTTGCCCATTCGTTGGCTGAGACAATGCGCGGAATAATGTCAAACGGAAAAATGCGCTCGGTGCCTTGCGTATCGCCATAAACATTAAAGGTGACACCCATTTTAAACAGCGCGATTTGAGCCGACTGCTGCCGTCGCTGCAACTCTTCCATCGACAGCGAATTGATGCGATCGACCAAAGGAATCGCGTCTAGGCGAGGCTGCCCCTGCTCAATAAATAGTTCATCATAGAAATCGCCGGGTTCGTAATCATGCAAATTCACAGCCGTGCCCAAAGTTTGACCGTTAACTTCTTAATGAATAGAGTTGACCACGACTTCAAACTGTAGCCGTGAATACTTAATCTTGTCTTCAGCGCGATGAACCATGTGAAGAAATATAGCGATCGAGCCACTGACCGATCATTCATCCCAAGTCATTGATAGAACAAAAGGTAGAGGATGCAGGATCTGACTATGGCTTATCAGTGTGATTTAGGAACCGGACAACGGCTGTATCTCGAAAACCGCGGGACTCAGACGATCGTTAGGCTGACGAGTGGCAGTGCTCGACAGCAGCAGAGTCAGCAGAGCAACTTTGAAACGGGAGAATGGCAAGCCTTGCCCAAAGTGTTTCGCACGGGCACCGGGTTGATTTTGCAAATCGAGTCTGCCCAAAAGCAATCATTTGTCAGTCTGCAAGCTCAACGCATCGGCACGTTGAGCCACTTACCCGACATGACAGGCGCAGAAGTGCTGTCGCTTCAGCCTACCGAAGCGATCGCTTCATCATTCAAGCCGATGGAGCCGATGCAGCCCATGCAGCCAATGGAGCCGATGCAGCCGATGGAAATGAAAATGGG
>JAYVFW010000623.1:0-6989 GCA_043772715.1 Phormidesmis sp.
TGGCTCTGAGACTTGATCGGCGATTAGCTGCTTGTGTAGCGTCGAATCATAGCTCCGCATCTGGTTTTCGATCTTGTGATCTTGAGCGACCGTGTTTAAGATGAAGCCATAGAGCGAGTTGTGCTGATTCATCACCTTGCGAACTGACTGATAAGCACCATAGCGAGTCACAGCGTTTGGATGAAAGAGCAGCGCCCCTAGATCGGCTTCGGTGGTGGCAGTTTTGCCGTCTGGAGTCGTGACAGGCTCATATTGCTGCTCACCGAGGTGAACCGATCGCAGTTGAATAAATGCCTGCCGCCCCGTCAAACTGTCTTGATTGCGAGTCTGCTCAACGTCTTCTGACAGCGTGTGCGGACGATATTTTGCAATTTGACTCAAATAGTGGCGATAAGGTTCTAAAACTGCTGAATTTTGGAGCGTGTCGAACTGCCCAGCTTCTAACTTTTGCAACTCTAAGTCAAAGAATAAAAGCTGGTTTTCAACTCCCGTCAGAGCTTCCGTCACTTTGTCTAAAAACTGTTTCGCCTCGGTGTTGCGAGTGTCAGCAGAGAAGATCAGCGAGGGAAACGTGTAGAGATAGCCAGATTTTTCAGCGATCGCTTCCAGTGTCTTAAAACACGCAGCTAACTGATCGGGCATCAACGCTTTCACCTTGCCTCGAAATTGGTTGCGAAACTCTGCTGCCGCTGTTTGCAGGCTTTCTAAATCCTGCTCTAATTTGGGGTCGTTAAATCCTTGATAAAGATCAGACAAATCCCACTCTTGCGGACTGTCTGATTGATTTGAGTTTGTGGAGGCTGCGATCGATTGGGTCATCTTAAAAAACTCCTAAATTCAGCACATCTTTAATTTACGCCGCGAAGCCTGCGTGTATTGTCCACCAGACTTTGGGCGAAGCGATCGAACCGTTCAGCCAGTTTTTCATCTAAAAGTTTGCCGTCTTCACTAAACGCTTTCCAAGCTTGGGCAACGCCAATTTGATCAGGAATCACCCACGCATTTACCCAGCGCATAATGACGCGCAAATCATTCAGGGCGTTGCTGTTTGCCTGTCCGCCCAAGACGCTGATCAGCCCGGTGACTTTGCCTGCCATTTCTTCAAAGCCCATCAAATCTAGAGCGTTTTTTAGCACTCCACTGACGCTGCCATGATATTCGGGGCTGGCTAACACGATCGCGTCTGCCTCTTTAACAGCATCTTGCAGTCGCTTGACATCGGGATAGTCAGAATAGTCATCTCCCCCATTGCAGAATGGAAGATCCATTGTTCGCAAATCTAACAGGGTGACCTCGGCACCCAAGGCAGCCAAGCGATCGACGGCTTGCTGAAGTGCCAGATAGGTGGAGGAACCAGATCGTAAGCTTCCCCCAATTGCAACGACTTTCACCATTCTGAATGTTCCTCTTTGTGATTAAAAAGTTTTCTGAAGAGACTCACGCTTTAGTTTGCAGAAATTAGAGCAAAGTTGCCTATGTCAATAGAGATGACTCACAACAGCTAATAAAACGAAGTCATTACGACTACATACAGCCTAATCGTTAAAAGAAGAAAGTGTCAAAGATTTTGTGAGCAGCCAAAAGGTGAAGCTGAGTTGCCGCGATCGCGATACACTCTACCGACAAATTTTGCACCAACCATCTTGTGATAGTGTTAGCAACACATTATTGCTTCCTGCTGTTGATAAGCAGACCGATCTGTATGCACATTCGCGCTGTTTCTTTGGCGATCGCTCACCGTTTTCGATCAGCAGAACTTTGGCTAGTGCTAAGTTTGGCGTTTGCCGCTCTCTATGGCGGGTTAGCATTGCAGGAAGCATTTTCTAGCGAATATGTGATTCAGGACGATGCGCGAGTCTATCTGATTTGGATGCAGCGGTTTCTCGATCCGCAACTCTTCCCGCAAGATTTGATGGCAGATTATTTTCAGTCTGTCACCCCTTGGGGGCTAGGAGCGCTCTATCGAGTGGTGACGACCTTGGGGATTGCTCCACTGTTGTTCAGCAAACTGCTGCCGTTGGTTCTCAGTTTGCTCGTAGGTTGGTATGCGTATTGGTTAACGGTACAGTTGTTTCCAATTCCGATCGCAGGTTTTTTTAGCAGTGTGATTTTGCTGCAAAGCTGTTGGCAGCGAGACGATATCGCCTCTGCATCACCCCGATCGTTTTGGGCATTATTGCTGATTGCTTTTCTCTATTATCTGGTGAGACAGGCTTGGATTCCCTTAGCGATTACCGTTTTGGTGATGAGCCTATTCTGTCCGCTGTCAGCCGTTTTAATTGCTTTGTTTCTCAGTTTGCGTTGTCTGTGGTTTATTGGCAGTGCTATTCGAGCCAATCCAGCGATCAGACTAAAGCGTTTTTCACTGCGATCGTGGATTGCAGCCGACTTGTTTCCAAAACCACTGCGCTTAGAATTAGGAATCTTAGTTTTAGCGATCGCAGCATTGCTCCCTTATGTGTTGAGTCAGTCAGAGTTTGCGCCCACGGTAACAGCCGCTCAAGCCCGCACTATGCCTGAGTTTTTGCCGGGAGGACGGTTGCCCTTTTTCTTTCCCAGCTTTTTTGGGTTTTGGTTAGATGGCACCGATAGCGGAATTCAGATTAGCTCAAATCCACCTTTGATCACAATCGGGTTATTGTTGCCGTGGCTGCTCAAGTTTCGCCCACAGATTCCACTTTTAAAGGAGCTGCGATCGCAATGGAATCTTCTACCTCAGTTGGCGCTAACAGGCGTAGTAGGATTCTTGATTGCTCACACGATGTTTGCCAAACTTCATTTTCCAAGCCGCTATACGACGCATAGCTGGCGAGTTGCAATGGCAGTATCAGCAGGCATCGTCTTGGCGATCGGGCTAAACTCACTGCTTAATTGGGCACGACAAGCTCGATCGTCGGTTCGCAATTTGCTGGTATATAGCATTGTTGGAGTATGGATAGTGGCAGCAGCGCTATATCCTCATCTGGTGTGGAAGGAGTTTCCCAACACGGGCTATGTCATGGGCAGCAACCCTGCGCTCTACCGATTTTTGCAGGCTAGCCCAAAGTCAAGCTTGACGGCTTATTTAGGGCTAGATGGCAGTAACCTGCCGATGTTTGGTCAACGGTCTACGCTCACCGCCCAAGAATATGCAGTGCCGTTTCATCTAGGCTACTATCGTCAGATCCGGCAACGAACGATCGAGCTTTTAGAGGCTCAATACAGCCCTGATCTGACCTTTGCAAAACGGTTAATTGAGCGATATCACATTGATTACTGGCTAGTCGATCAAGCTGCTTTTAAGCCTGAATATCTCCGAAGCTATCGCTGGTTTCGGTTATTTGAGCCTGAAACCGGACGCGCGATCGCCCATCTAAAAGCTGGCAAGCTAGGTGCGATCGCTCAAATCATGCCTGAATGCCGCCTCACCACAGCAGGCGGAGTCACGATACTAAATGGACAGTGCATTCTCAAACAGAAGCAGATTAGTGCTGTACCCACTGACGCAGTTTAGACGGCAACTCTTTTCTCGATCGACCCACCGGATCAATGCAAACATGACGAGTCGAGGCTCGACTTGCAGGACGATCGAAATCAGCTAACCCAATCTCGTAGATAATCTCAAACTCACTATCATTAATCGGGTGAGGGCTAATTTGCACTGACAAGCGATCGCCACAGTGTAAAGGGCGAAAAAAATCAACATCCGCATGGACAATGGGAACGGCAACGTCAGAATCTCGAAAAAATGATTTCAGATCAATGCCTGCGGCAATTAAAACTTCTTCGTAAGCCTCATGGCAAATCTTGAGAATATTTGCAAAATAGACAACGCCAGCCGCATCAGTATCTTCAAAGCGCACCGTTCGTTGATAGATAAAAGTCATTGATTTGATGGCTCAAATAAGGCTAAATCAGCTTGCAGAAAATCAATAAACTGTCGCGCAGTTCTACCCGATCGTCCGTTGTGTCGAGTTGCCCACTGCAAAGCACGATATTCTAAATCCTGCGGCTCTAGCGTGATTTTTGCCTGTTGTGCGAGGTGATCAATCATCTTTAAGTAAGTGGTTTGATCCGCAGGTTCAAAAGTGAGCGTCAAGCCAAAGCGATCGCTAAACGATAATTTTTCTTGCACAGTGTCCCAATGATGAACTTCGTCAGCATCTTTGGGGCGAGGACGATCGTCAAAAAACTCGCGAACTAAATGCCGTCGATTTGAGGTCGCATAAACTACTACATTTTGAGGACGAGCCGTAAGGTTGCCTTCTAGCACAACTTTGAGCGCTTTATAAGCATCGTCATCTTCCTCAAACGATAAATCGTCTACAAAAATGATGAATTTTTGAGGTAAATTTCGCAATGGCTCGACGATCGCAGGCAGATCTTTGAGTTCAGATTTGCCGACTTCGATCAGACGAAGCTGACGATCGTTATACTCCCGCAGCAGCGACTTCACGAGCGAAGATTTTCCCGATCCCCGGCTGCCGTAGAGCAAAACGTGCAGCGCCGCATGACCAGCCAGCAAAAACGCGGTGTTTTTGAGCAGCATCTCACGCTGAGTTTCATAACCAATCAAATCAGATGATCGCAGCGAGTCGGGATGGGCGATCGCGCTCAATTGCCCGTTTTGCCAGCGAAATGCCCGATATTCTGCAAAAATTCCCGTCCCAAACTCGCGGTAGTAGGCAGATAATTCGTTTAAAGCTTCCGCCCAATCTGGCATCGTTCCTAGCTTAGTTTTTAGCCGTGCGGCGATCGTTTCTGAATCGCTCACCGTCATTTCTTGAGACAACTTATCTGACCAAGCGGTTAAATTTTCAGACGAAGTTTGTTGGCTCACCCACTCACAGATTTGCTGACTCTGACAGTTATAGAGACGCTGTAATATCTGTAGGTCGCGCTTTACTGCTTTGATCAAGGCAGACGGGAGATTGTCAGCTTTTTGGACGTGACGAGAAAAAGCATTTTCTGCGGTCAGAAGCCGATCGAGTACATATTCCTGCCAGCCTTGATTGCGTTCAGCCAGCGCCGTAAACCAGGTTCCATAAGCCTGTAGCGCGGCGAAACTGTCTGCACGATTGAGCGACCGCAACAACTCTAAAAAGGCTTGCCCGACCCGATCGCTCAAAATCTCTCGATACACTAACAATGAGAGCAGATTTTGATGAAGGGTTTGAGCGGTGGTGACTTGAGAATTCATAAACTTTAAAGAAGACTCAACCACGTCAGCACGACTTTAGGGGCAGGGAGAATAATCAGCAGCACCAGAGCCAGCGCTAACAGCCCAATCACATCGCGGACGTTGTTTAACTCGGTGACATCGTTGAGCGCAGGCTCATCAGTAGCAGGCAGCAGCAGTAGCAAAATTGCCCACAGCAGCAAATGTTGTTGAGCAAATGAGAGAATCAGCAGCAGCAGTCGAGAAATCTGTCCGATCGCAGCCCCGGTGCGCTGCCCAAACATAGCGTGTACCATCCGCCCACCGTCTAGCTGTCCGACGGGCATCAAGTTAAAGGCGCTAAACAACAAGCCAATCCAGCCTGCGACGGCGATCGGATGCAAATTAATTGCCTTTTGAGCCACTAACTCGCTGCCGAGGGCTAACTTTCCTAACACTGCCAGCACGAGAGAATATTTAGGATTCAACGCCTCAAAGCTGAGTAACCCGGCTCCAGATTTAGGCGGCAAGGCAACCACGCTGGAATGATCTAAGCCCCAAAACAGCAGGGGGATCGCGATCGCAAGCCCTGCCAATGCGCCAATTACGCCCACATCAAACAGCGCTTTGCGGTGCGGAATCGGCGATCGAATCTGAATAAATGACCCAACCGTTCCCAAGGGCAACAGAGGCAGGGGAATCACCGGAATAAAGTAGGGTAATGTTGCGGCGATCTGGTAGCGGCGAGTTGTCCAATAAGAACCCAGCGATCGTACAGCAAAAAAACCCATGATTGCCAGCGCGTAAGGCAACCCTTGTAACAAGATAGAGGGTTCTAAAGTGGGCTGTTTTCCGGCAATTTCTAACCCTGCCAGCGTTGTGGTGAGCAACGTCATTGCCGCTAGCCCCACTGCCACACCGGGACGAGTCAGTCGTTGATTTTGTCTCGCCTCTACACTGGCTTGAGGGTTAGGCACCAGCGCAAAGAAGGGTTTATCATCGTTCAACCCTTCTTGAAAGACGACGAAGAAGCGATCGCCAAATTTTCCTTCAACGTTTTCTTGAATTGTCTTGTAGGCAACTTCGGGGACGGTGCGTAGCTGTCCTCGACAGATCACAGCTTGCGGACGATATTCAATATTTTGTAAATAATAAACTGACCAGGGAAAACAGCCTTGTAAACTGGTTTCCTCAGCTTTATTAATGGGGCGTGAAACAGGTTGCTCGGCAGACGACTCAGATAGAGTTTCTGAGGTCGAAGATGGCGTTTGGGAAGCAGTATCGATCGCAGAAGTCGGCGCAATTCGCCCTTTTTGAATTAAGTATAAATAAAGCGCCAAACAGCCTATAAACAGCAATATGACTAACTCTAAGGGCATTCGTCGCTGAGTTCCAAACGCGATCGCCCAAGCGGTCAGCAAAAACGCAGGCATCATGGCAACGAGCCAGAGCGCCCAAACGGGAGTGCGAGTGATTCCGGTCACCCTCTGCACGATAAAATATGTAATCAGTCCTAATACAAATAACCAGATCCAATTCATGCGCTGAATTTTACGAATTTATGGTGCAGTAGATTCCGAAACACCGCCGCAGAACCTTGTTTAGTCGGTGAGAGATGCCCAGGTAGGATTTAAACCATAGCACTCAACCCACTGCCACCGTTTGCCTAATCTGTTTGTCAACCCATTCAACGACTAAAGTTGCAGAAGCCTAATATTCGGCGTTGCTGAATCGAAGTATGAATCTGTCTATCAAGGCTGAATCCTTTCGCCCCCTAAATCCCCCAAGTTTGGGGGACTTTAAGATTCCGGTTCCCCTCAAACTTGGGGGGCTAGGGGGGCAATTCATATCA
>JAYVFW010000624.1:0-2495 GCA_043772715.1 Phormidesmis sp.
TCGGGAATGCTCGTCGAAAACACCAGCAATGCCGCCGGATCGTATGCGGCACCATCTTTGAGCTTGACGCCTTTGACCAGTTTGGTCTTCTCGATCTTGGTGTATGACAGCGTTTTGCCGATCTTGCGCTTGCTCCGATCTTGGTCGGTCTTGCGCCCATCCGCAGGTGGCACCACCCCCGCATCGCTAGTACCTGGAGCCGAGCTGTTTCCCAGTTGGGCGAGGTTGTCGATCGCGATGATTAGCGTGCCGAATGGCTCGACCCTGCCGACATTCTTGATTTTGCCTTTAAACTTTTCGACGATCTTGCCATTTTGAAAGCCGATACTAACGGTCACGTCTGATTCTTTCCGAAACTCGGCGAAAAACACCGCATTGGGATCGACAACGACAAATCTCGCCTGAGAGAACCTGCGCGTCGAGCAACGAATTTCTGGCGCGATCGGGGCTATCAATATCTCTCCCGCCGATAGGCGATAAGTGACATCACCCACCTTGGCGATGTATTCGGTCTTGGCGTTGTCACCGACCTTGGCAGGCTTGTCTGGCTCCGGCTTTTTAGCGATTGCCGTGGGCAGCTTCTTGGCGGGATCTTCAACTGGCTTGACGGGAGTCGGGGCGGCGGTTTTACTAATAGCGGGCATAGTATTTTAACCTATAATTATAAGCGTTGTTTATCGATCGAATTGGCGATATAAAAATGTCGCTTTTTGGTTATAGTATTTTCACGGTTTTCACTCATCACATCCTCGAAAATGTCAGATCTGCCAATTCAAGTTGAAGTAGTTGAATTAAAAAGTCGAGTTGTTTTTCTAGAGCGCGACACGACCAGGCAACTGGAGGCTCATGCTAAGCACATCGATCGCCAAGACAAGATGAACGAAACGATCGAATCGCAAATCAAAGCGTTGCAGGTGAGTGCGGCAGTCTCTGAAGCCGACGACCGGAATCAAAACAAGCTCAAGTGGATCATCATAGCGGCAATTGCTACTCAGCTTGTGACGCTATTTACGCCCTACCTCCGCCCCACGCCTGCTACAACTGACTTCATAAAAAAACAGTGACTGAAATTGTCACTTCGGTTGGCAAATCGCTACCGTTGCTGAGCACCAGTCCGGTTTGGGCGAGAGTGCCGATCGTCACGGCGGGATTGGCTTCGATTACCGTCGCCAGATAGTTAGCCGGATCGACGATCAGCTCCGTTCGGGGCTGAGAGATTCGCTGTCCGACTTTCAGCCCATCGATTGAATCGACATAGATCTTGCGATCGATCGGCACCACGTTGACGATCAACGGCTCGCAGATAAACCGATCCTTAGAGTCCTGAACGATCGATTTACCCTGGCTGAAACTCAGTGCCGAAGACTGAAGGATAATCGAGTTGTCGAGCGGGTTGATACTAGCGATCTCTTGGACATCGATCGGCTCCCACGGGAACCTCGCAATCGACTTTCCGAAAGTAGTTTCGCCCTGGCGGAGCTGGTACCCGACATTGACGATCGCAATCGGCGTATCTAAAATTACCGAATTGCCGACAATGGCGATAACGGTTGCTTTGAGAATGAAGATGTTCTGATTGCTGACAGTGACTTCTTTGTTGATGACGATATCTTCGATCGAATCCAGAGACAAGGTGCGGGTGGACTCGTTCTTGCCCGTAATATTCACCAGTTTCGGGCGAGTCAATCCGGGGATGACGACCTGGGGTAGGATCAATGTCGATCGCCTAGACCTGAAGATCGCCGCGCTACCGAAAGATTTAGACGCAAATAGTTCGGCGACTTGACCCGTGGCTTTGCGACCGATCGTAATCTCGCCAGAATCTTTAAGTACGTCATCAAAAAAGACGATCGCGCGATAGTTGCGCGATCCTTCAGTTGTCAGCGTCATTATCGATGGAGGCGGGATGAAGTTATTCAGACTGGCAATGCCGATCAGATTGCCATCTACAAATAGCAGTGCTCGATTATTGATTCGACTGACGCTGATAAATATTTTAGATTCGCGCGGCAGATCCGTAGTCATGGCGATTTCCACCCCACCGATTGCCACCAGCAATTTATTACTGACAATTTGCAGCGAAATCGCATCGCTGATCAAGATCGCTCCATTTCCCTGCCAGTTGTTGATATCTACAAACAGCCCGAAATTGGGCTTGGCAGCAATCGGATTATCGGGATAGGTCAATTCAGTTCTGGATCTGATTTGCAAACTGTCCTGCTGGAAAATTAGGGCGGTAGAAAAAGATCTGGCTTCGATCTGAATTGCTCCCCACTCCATGCTGACGTCGTTGCGCGACTCAAGTTCGATGAAGCATCGCTGCAATGGCGGACGCGAAATCTTTAGCTTCCCCGCCACCGTCACTCCCAGTGTGGGTAGCGGTGTAGCAGTACCGGAACTAGCGACCGTCAGAGTGACGATCCCCGTAGCTGTCGCTGTTGCCGTATTGCTAGTAACTAAGAAGTTCTCTGCCACCCCCGTGAATTTAACCTGCG
>JAYVFW010000625.1:0-6985 GCA_043772715.1 Phormidesmis sp.
GTCTGGCTCGATGTGAAAAAGCGCAGCCACGTCACCAGCGGTTTTAACATTGTGCGCCTGAGCGGAGATGGGTAGCACCGCGATCGACACCAAAGCGACATAGCCGAGAGTTCTTTTACTTACGGGACGGTGCGACATAGGATTTTCCCAGCGATAAGAGTGACCAAATGAAGCGCGATCGGATTAACAACACGCCGCCGATCGACCCGCCTAACAAAATCACCCTCAGCCAGTGAGCCGCTGTAAGTTGCAGTTCGCCCAAATAGCTAGAACCCACCAATCCTGTATGAATGGCGACCAAAAGCAGTGCAGGCAGACTCAACAGGTGAATCTTGCGCCACAGATGACCCAGTTTCGCGAGCATCCCATCAAAGCTGGTAAGCGCCGCCGGGATCATCAATCCCAACGCCAAAATTCCTGCCCACATTCCCCACTGTTGCTGCGGCAACATAAAGAAAATTGCCTGAAGATTCCAGTTAAAGGCGTGATCGACAAAGTGAGAAACGTGCGCCAGCGACAGCACAAATGCGCCGACTCCCAACGCCCGACGATAGCGCAAGGGAGCCGACCACAAACGGCTAATCGGTCGAGCAATCAGTGCCAACATCAGCAGCAACAGGGCGGCGTGTCCGGTGTAATCGACCATATCACCGCTTCGCAGCAGCAGCAAAAGACCGATCGTCAAACTTACCCAACCACCGAGCCGAAATAATTGACTGCGGCGATCGGCACTCACCAACGCAGTTGATACGCCTACTCCCAACATCATCGGCGTGGTTCCCAATCCAAATGCCAGCATCGTCACCGCACCCATTCCCAGATTGCCCGTCTCGGCGGCTTTAATCTGAGCTGCATAGAGAAACCCACAAGGAATCAAGCCCCACACCATGCCTAACAAAGCCGGAGTCCACCACTGTTTGGATTGAGAGAGGCGCATCATGACACGACTGAGACGATCGTGCAGCTTCCCCGCAAACGGATGCAGCACAGGCACATGAGGCAAAAATTTGGGATTGATATTCGAGAGTCCGAACCAGATCAGCAGCAGTCCTGTAAAAATCGCCAAGCCTCGACGCAGAGCGCTATCGATGCCCGCCAATTGCCCACCTGCGATCAGGACGGAACCTAAAGCGCCGATCGATGCCCCAACCAGCGCATAGCTAAACACGCGCCCCAAATTGAGCAACAGATTGAACGTTAATTGACGTTGCCACGTTGCGGATGCAGCTTGCCCCGACAAAGAAAAGGCGGCAGTCAACGGGCCGCACATCCCCAAGCAGTGCCCAAAGCTTCCGAGAAATCCTAGGGTCGTGATTAGCAGCAAATCGAGCATTGTGAGGCTGAGTTGGGACGATCGTGTTTTATCCATCGTCGCACACTCGATTACGGGCGATCGTGGGTTGGAGAATGTTGGTTGATTCCGATAGATAAGAGCACGGCGAGCCATGCCCCTACGCGGTTTTGACGGTGAAATGGAATTCGCTGCCCTGGTTTTTGCCTCGCGACTCTGCCCAAATGGTGCCGCCCATTGACTCGATCGTGCGCCGACAAATGGCTAATCCTAAACCTGTGCCGCCGACGGTGCGCTGCAAAAAACCCTCTTCTTGCGAAAAGCGCTCGAAGACGGCTTCTAACCGATTTGGCTCGATGCCCCGCCCTGTGTCTGCAATCACGATTTCTAACTGAACATTGGCTTGATCGCAGTCAGGTTTCTCTAGGAGTTGAGTACGAATCGTGATTTCGCCATCAGCAGGCGTAAATTTGCAGGCGTTATCGAGGAGCTTGTTCAACACTTCGATCAAGCCGTCTCCATCGACCAACACTAAAGGGAGCGGATCATCTACATCCAACACAATTTTGGGGCGATCGCGACCAGATGTGTAGCGGCTCAAGACTAACTCCAGACATTCTTGACAAGAGATTGGCTCGACGAGCCAGCGCACGGTGCCACTTTCTAGCCGAGACAGCGTGAGAAAATCTTGCACTAGCTTCCGCAATCGCTCTGAGTCTTCTAGCGCCGTTTCGAGCATGACTTGCTGAAACTCGATCGGCATATCTGGCTCGGTTGCCAAACTCTCTAAGCAAACCCGAATCGTGGATAGGGGCGTTCGCAGTTCGTGCCCGACGATCGCGATTAAGTTACTTTGAGTTTTCTCTAAGTCTGCAAGTTGATGATTTAGAGTTTCGAGTCGGCTGTAAGCTTGAGCCTGCATTAATGCCACCGCCACCTGGGCCGAAATCGTTTCGACGAGGGCTATTTCATCGGCTTTCCAAATATGGGCTTCGGGTTGGTGCAGTTCTAACAGCCCCAGTGAGGTGCCTCGATAGCGAATCGGCACCATCAAACAGGCTGCGATCTGATAGCTTTGCAGTTGAGCTTGGAGTGCGAGATCAGACTGAATGCCTAAATCTTGGCTGACATCGGCGATCGTAATCGTGCGTTCTGAGTCTAAAGGGCCATTTTGGGTTTGCCCTGATGCCGCCTGAAACAAAGCATGAGCCGCTAATGACCAAACCTGCCCGCGCAAAGATGTTAACCCAGGGGCGATCGACTCATATTCAACCACTGGATAGTCTGTTTGGTCGCGATGCAGCAGACATCGAGCAGCACTAAAGACGCGCCCTAACTCAGTCACGGTGACATTGAGAATCTGTTCGGGGTTCAACGACCGACGAATCGCTGTGGCGATCGAGTTAATCAGTCGCTCTTTCTGTTCTTGACCGGCGATCGTCCGATAGGCATTAAGCAAGCGATATTGGCTCACTTGCAGATAATTGACCATGCGATCGACAAATAGGTTGGGGTCAACTTCTGTCTGGATCTGAGCTAGAGAATCCGACTCTATCAGCCCATATTCTCGCTCTGCCAGCCGCACTTTTGGAGTCAAATCTGGTCGATAGACGACAATGCGCTCTAGCAGCAATCGAGCCGCCTGAACTGTAATGGCTGGATCAAACGTCCAAAAACCTTGAAACTGTCTAACTTCATCTAACGAGGGTGTGCCGATCGGTGCAGCGTGTTCTCGGCACACCAAACAAGCCGAATAATGATGACCCACGATCACCAAATGCCACTCCTGAGCGAGGTGATCATCGGGTGAAAGGGCAACCGTTGTGTAGGAGACTGACCCCTCGTTAAACGCGGTTTCTGGCGCAGCCAACACATAGACTTGATCGGTTATTTCACCGATCTTCTGATAGCGTGGGGCTTCTTGACGATAAAAGCGCTCTTGTTGAAAATTGGCAATCACCAACGGCTGATCAGTCCCCGATAGCACCAAATCTTCCATCGCGTGGGAGAGCGCCGTTAACGAAGCTTTAAAGTAAACTTGCGATCGTAGCTGGGGTAGCGCTTGGCGCAAATCTTTCAATAAAGAATTTTGAGTCCTCATCACTAATGACATCGCAGTTAGAAAGGAGAAGCCGTTTAGTTATCTTTGCGGGGTCAGCTCGGCGATCGGCAGGGTGGCATCTGTTAAAGTTGCTCGCCGCAGATCAACGTGGGTTAAATCAACTCCGGTCAAATCGGCTGAAAGAAGAGTCGTTCTAGTCAAAATTGCCCGATCAAGACAGGCTCTCGTTAAGTTTGCCTTGCTCAAGTTTGCCCCGGTCAAGTCTGCTTTGTTGAGCATTGCCCCAGTCAAGTTTGCACCAAACAGGTTCGCGTAGCGCAAGTCGGCTCCCGTCAAGTTTGCGCCTGTGAGGTCGGCATAACGGAGATCGGCTAATCGCAAATCAGTTTTAATCAGAGATGCTTGCAAAAGCTTTGCTTTGCTGACTCTCGCTCTAATCAGGCTCGATCGGTTTAGGGTTGCCCAGCTTAGTTTTGCGCCCCGCAAGTCGGTTCTCCAAAGAGTGGCGGCGGTGAGGTTTGCCTAGCTTAAATTGGCTTGCCGCAGAATGGTCTGAGACAAAAGGGCGTTGGCAAGATCCGATCGGGTCAAGTTGATGTCTGCCAGACAAACCTCGCTCAGACTCGCAGTGTGCAGGTTCGCTTGAAAAAATTCGCGCTCTCCCGATGCATAGCGTTCTAGAAGTTGATCAGCATTCATAACATTTTTTAAACCTTGAACTTAAAAAACTGTAAAGTGAACGAACCTAAAAAGCTGGGATCAGCAGATTTTCTTTTGCTTTGGTCTTTTTATATGAACTAATGTAAACAGTTTGTTACAAGCTAGCAAGAGGCATTCAGAAGTGAGGTCAATTTGATTTGTGAACGCGACAGATCCACATGAGGGCACGACAGTGCCATGCCCGTGCAAAAAGAGCGCGGGTGGGGTAGGTATGCCGTGCCCTCTCACGGTCGCCCGATCGATCACAATTGTTTTTGAAATTGGTATGAGAGTCCCTTATTATCAGAATTAATCATTCCAAAAGGCGGACAATTTGCCCGCCTTTTGGAATGAAAGAAACTGATTTAGAAGAATCTAAACTGCCATCGCTGGAGTGTCTAGCTCAATGACCTTGCTTTCTTTTTGCGTGTTCCAAGCTTTTCCATCGAGCGCCATCTGCTCGATTAGACTCGCGAGGCGCAGCGCCTTTAAAGCTTGCTCTCCACCAACCGAGGGCTGGTTTCCACCGCGCACACAGCCCACAAAGTGTTCTAACTCTGCGTGGAGTGGCTCGATATTGCTGGTGTAGACTTTTTCGATCAACCCGTCTTGACGATAGAGAACTTGACCGTAATCAGTCCTATAATTCGCCGTGGTTTGACGGTGAATCAAAATCTCGTTGTTGAGAAAATCAGCTTCGGTCAGAGAGTTTTTGCAGTGAGCCGCAATGCGACGAATCTTGCGATGGGTGACTTTGCTAGAAGTCAGCGTTGCCACAATGCCGTTGGCAAAGCCTAGCGTTGCCGTCACATAGTCCAAATATCCTGAATCGGAGGCGCGACTGCCGCTAGCGGTGAGCTTGACGACTTGCGAGCCTGCCAGTTCTAACATCAAGTCGATGTCGTGGATCATCAGGTCTAAAACGACCGATACATCATTGGCTCGATCGGAATAAGGACTCATGCGATGAGCTTCGATCGCCAGCAATTCTTCTGTCTTCAAGACTTTGCTGAGTTCTTGAAAGGCAGGGTTAAATCGCTCAATGTGCCCAACTTGCAAAATGCATTTGCATTCGGCGGCGGCGTTGACCAGCGATTCGGCTTCGGCAATGCTAGCGGCGATCGGTTTCTCGATCAGCACGTGCACTCCAGCTCTCAGGGCTGCCATGCCAACGGCGTGATGCAGTCGAGTTGGCACCGCAATACAAACGGCATCGACATGACTAATTAGATCATGGTAATCCTCAAAAAATCGGACACGATATTTACTAGCCGTGTCCAATCCGCGTTCTACATTGATGTCTGAAACTCCTACTAGCTCCACATCCTTGAGCATACTCAAGACTCTGGTGTGGTGCTGACCCATGTTGCCAACCCCGATGACCCCGATGCGAATGGGCCCTGGTTGATTTCGCTGTAAATATAGACTCGAATACCCGATCGGGATACTACCTTTCACTCGTGTTACTCCTCCACCACCGAAATTATGCTGATAATCAGCCGTAACGTCTCCTCAAACATCCAGATACTACCACAGCAACAATATGTATGAAGAATTTCAAAGATCGTACGAAGTTCCCTCAAATCCTATGTTTTTTAGTTTGGAGTTTTTTACGCCTTTAGAAGTAATGTTATCAGCCTGCTTTTCTGCTAGTTCAATAATCTCGAACAACTGAACTAACCCTTTGTGTATGGCATAATACAGATATGAGATTGTTTTATCATCCAGAGATCAAGAAAATTTCTCTAGCAGGAGTTTTATATGCCTTGGGCGACCCCGTGCGGCTAGAAATTGTCCAACGGCTGGCAGAGCAAGAAGAACTGCCCTGTGCGGCGCTATGCATCCCGATCGCCAAGTCTACCCTCTCGCACCACTTCAAAATTTTGCGCGATGCCGGGGTGCTTCACTGCCGCAAGGAAGGGACGCAGCATATCAACTCGCTGCGACGGCAAGAATTAGACGATCGCTTTCCTGGCTTGCTAGATGCCGTCTTAAAATCTGCGGTTAATGAAACGCTAGACTGCTAAAAATCGCTGAACGACATCTTTGCTTAACTCGCTGGTGGAACCCGATGCCACGATGCCGCCTTTTTGCATAGCGTAATACCAATCTGCTTGACGGACGAAGTGTAGATGTTGTTCGACGAGCAGAACAGAGATGCTAGTGGTAGAAACAATGCGACGAACTGCCGCCTCGATTTCGAGAATAATCGAGGGTTGAATGCCTTCGGTCGGTTCGTCAAGCACGAGTAGCCGGGGACGACCCATCAAAGCCCGAGCGATCGCGAGTTGCTGCTGCTGTCCGCCGCTCAGGTCGCCGCCCAATCGCCACAGCATCGTCTTCAGCACCGGGAAGAGTTCAAAAATCTCATCGGGAATGTCTTGAGTTTTAGATTTGCGGTCTGGCAGCGCTTCCATGCCTAAAATCAAGTTTTCTTTGACCGTCAATCGCGGAATCACTTCCCGTCCTTGAGGCACATAGCCCACGCCTATGCGGGCACGCTGATCGGGAGATTTGCCGAGAATAGGAGTTCCGGCTAGCTCGATCGAGCCACTGCGCGGTTTGAGCAATCCCATAATGCTTTTGAGCAAGGTGGTTTTGCCGACTCCGTTGCGCCCGATTAAGCAAACCACTTTGCCGGGATGCACGGTTATATCCACGTTTCGCAGAATGTGACTTTCGCCGTAATAGACGTTTAGATCCGATACCTCTAGCATTGGGGCTCCGGTTGTCGGATCGATCGATCGGGCAGTTGCACCGTTTGTTTGACTCATATTATCTGGGATCTTATGGTTTGGATTGTTTGGGGTTTGATACCGATTTTAGAAACGATGGCGATCGATCGAAAATAATTGCAATAGATCGAACGGTGGCGAGAGGGCACGGCAGCAGTAGTTCGCTTCGGTGATTAATTCGGGAAGCCCCCTAAATCC
>JAYVFW010000626.1:0-6978 GCA_043772715.1 Phormidesmis sp.
CAAACACAGTTTTCTATCCAGCGCTGCTTTTAGCGGTGATTGAAGCAACCTTTCGCCCTAAATGGATTGGCTTTCAAAATCTTTATGACGATTGGGCAAATGTTCTGCTCTATTTGTCCTATTTTATTTGTGGTTATATTTTTTGTAGCGATCGGCGATTTGGGCAACTCCTCGATCGTCAACGGCATTGGGTGATGGGTGCCGCGATTTTAGGAATGTCAATCTTGTTAGGATTGTGGATCACTAACACGGTTCCAGACCGAGGCTATTCTCCTGAATATATGCTGTATCAAGCATTTCGAGGCTTCAATTCCTGGTGTTGGGTGTTGCTGGCGTTGAGTCTAGCGAGATCTCATCTGAACTTTAAAAGCCGTTTGCTGCAATACGCAAATGAAGCCTCCTACCCATTTTACATTCTTCACCAAACCATACTCGTTGCCATTGGTTTTTATGTGGTGCAGTGGAATGTCGGAGTGTTGGAGAAATTTATCGTCATCAGCACAGAATCACTCTTGGCAACGCTTGTAATCTATGAATTATTAATCAGACGAATCAACATAAATCGATTCTTGTTTGGGCTAAAGTCAATATCACTTCAACCTCAATTGAAATAACTTAGCAATATGGCTCGTGTTGCAATTATCATTCCAACTTTCAACGAAGCGAGCAATTTAGGACGATCGCTGCACCAGCTAAAAGGACTAGATCCCCCGGCGTTTGAGGTGTGGGTGGTCGATGGCGGCAGTCAAGACGAAACTGTGGCGATCGCTCAGGCGGCAAATGTGCAGATTCTTGAGTGCGATCGTAAAGGGCGTTCAGTGCAAATGAATGCAGGTGCAAACGCTGCAAAGGCTGATATTCTTTGCTTCCTCCATGCCGACACTTGGGTGCCAGATGATTTGATTGCCGTGATTAAACACACTTTGACAGACCCTAAAATTGCCTGCGGTGGGTTTGTTGCGTTAATATCAGGGGCGAAAACGACTCGCTGGGGCATTTCGTTGCACAATTATTTAAAAACCTATTACGCGCCTTTGCTGTTTAAACCGCATTTGTTCTTTAAAGGATTGCGCCTGTTGTTTGGCGATCAGGTAATGTTTTGTCGGCGGGCTGACTTTTGGGAGTGTGGCGGTTTTGATGAAGCGCTTCCCATTATGGAAGACGGCGATTTGTGCCTCCGCCTGATCAAAAAAGGACGCATTTATCAGGTTGATCGTGTGGTGCAAACCTCTGATCGTCGAGTCGCTCACTGGGGTAGCCTGAAAGCCACTGCAATCTATCTCTATATCGGTATCTTATGGGGAATTGGCGTTTCTGCTGCCGATCTGAAACGATTCTATGAAGACATTCGGTGATCGGGATTGGAGCTGATGAGGCGTTGCTGAATGCAAATATGAATTGCCCCCCTAGCCCCCCAAGTTTGAGGGGAACCAGAATCAAAGTCCCCCAAAATTGGGGGATTTAGGGGGCGAAAGGATTCAGCCTCGATAGACAGATTCATACTTACATTCAGCAACGCCCTTATGATTTGAACTCAAATTCGGCTGCTAGTTCCCACGGGCCGCCTCTATAGTGCCACAGCAATAACCCTTCTCCCGATCCCTCAATAGGTTGCCACGTCTGCGAAAGCTGCTCATATAGACGGTGTGCTTCGTCGGATGTGACCTTGTTTTGAATCGTAACGTGCGGTCGATAGCCTTGCCGATCTTGGGCGCTCAACCAACCACTCCAACCCTGCGCGAGCTGGTTTCGCACTTGAATTAATTCTGGACTCTCGATTTCTATAGCAACTCCTCCACCCAGCGATCGCAGCTTCGGAAAACGCGCAGACAATTTTGAAGTCTGCTGGCAAAGGGCGTGAAGAGTTTGCCGAATTGCCGATTCCTGGTTGCCCGGAAGCGCGTGAAACAGCGTCACGTGTGCCGGAAGAAAGTTGCGCTTAAGTGGAAAGTGCTGCTGACGCGACAGATTGAGCCTCTCAAAAGCGATCGTGTCTAACTTCAGCGTTAAGACAAGGGGCGCAGGAGTAGAGGGGGAATTGGGCGATCGAGAAGACAAAATCTGCGTTCCATAAAAGTGGTAAGCCCCAATCACTACAGTAGCCTTTGCAGGTAATACTATGAGCGACTAACACAAGGCTGACTAAAAAGTCAAAAGCATCAACTATGCCAGCCGCTTGTTACTACATAAAGAACTACTCAAGAGCTACTTCACGAAGCAATGTTGTAGTAGTTAGTGATTGCGGAGACGATCAGAGCTACACCAATTACGGTGCTCACAATCAAAAAAATCGACGGCGGAATCTTTGGCGGCACCATTCCTTCGGGTGGTGGGGAGTGGGAAGGTTCAACTTGATCAACAGGGACAATCTTCGTTTCAGGTTTCATAAACCTCAATTCCTACACAATTTCTAGTTTATGGTTACGTCATTTGGGGAGCTTTACATCTAACCAGCGAACTATTCGATTGCACCCAATCAGCTATGCTTCCTCCCAAAGTTCTCGGACTCCTTGTTCAGGCAACCAAGTCGCAATCTCCTGAATCCGCTCTTCAGAAAGTTCGTTCTTTGTTGCCGAAAACACAGCTTTCACTGCTTGCTTGCGATTGGCATCTTTGTGTACAGGATCTCTTTCAAGTCCACCTTCGTTGGCAACTCGAAAGAAAAAGCGATCGGAGTCAATTTTGAAGATTCCTGGACCTTGCCAAGGTGGACGCACCCGACTCAGAAAACCAACGAGGGGATTAGTGTCTTTCCACAGATCGGTCACTTCCATTTGCAGCGCTTTTTCAGTCGTCGGCATCACTTCTTCGTGCAGTTCATCGGCAACCCGATCGGCGGCTTCGGTGGTCATCAAGTCACGCATCACCCGAAACACAATTTCACTAAAGTCTCTGGCATCATAGGGGTCAGCAAAACCGCCTTCAACCATCACCTTTTCTAGAAAGGAGCGATTCGCGTCAGCCAGCAACGCTCTGGGATCTTCGATTTCGGTCGGATCAATCTCTGGTAGATCTTTTCTGGAAATTTCATTTGCCATCGCTATTTTCTTTATTTTTTTGACACTAATCTTGACTCACCAATGGTTGCGTAAGTTAAGGTTGGCTGACATCTTTTCATAAGTTCGAGATGTGCTTAGACAAAGGTAGAAAATAATAGGTTTTAGGTTTAGCGCAATCTTTTCTGTTGCAGAAGTCTGAGCAAAATGTCAGGGAAATCGGTAATCAGACCATTCACACCTAGATCGATCAGGCGCTCCATCATTGCCGCGTCATTCACCGTCCACGGAATCACCGGAAAGCCCGCTTGCTGAATCTCTAGAGTTGATTGGATAAAGTCTTTTGACTCAGGCAGCAGCGTCTCAAAATTGGGAGAGTAACGATCGATAAATTCTGCATTTTTGAGCAATTCTGCCAGGTTGCCGCGATAGCGTCTAAAGTCTAACCCTGCCAAAAAAGGCGAAGCGATGCCTGCTTGAGAAAGCAATGTGCCCGGTTTACCTCGCTTTTGTCTGACCAACGCGGCGGTTTGAATCTGAGAATCTATTTTCTTAACTGCCAGCAAAACGCGCCAATCAAATGACTGAATGGTGACGCGATCGAAGACTCCATAATCCCGTACCAGATTGACCACGCGCCGAGCAAACACATCGGGGCTAAAGGTGTCTCGCGATCGCAAGGGGCTAACCTTGCACTCGATCGTGTAGCGCACCTGAGAGTCTGGAAAATGCTGCATTTGATGCTCAAACACTTGAGCCAGCGAGGGCATCTTTTCACCCGGCACAAGCTGCTGTTGAGGAAACTCTACCGGGTTGGGGTTAAGTGAGCCACAGTCAAAGCGCTGCACATCGGCTAAAGTCAGTTTGCGAATCAACAGTCGAGGATAGCGACGCACGGGCCTGCCATTTGGGCGCAGACAAAGGGCGGGAGAGATTGCTGAATTGTGAGTGACGACTAGCACTCCATCTGCCGTCATGCCAACATCAAGCTCTAGCGAATCGACTCCCAAACTCAACGCCAAACTAAAAGCAGGTAAGGTGTTTTCAGGCAGCAGCCCGCGTGCGCCTCGATGCCCAATCACTTCAAATGTCCGATCGAGTTTCTCAATTGGCTTAATCAGCTCACCGCTATCAACTAAGGCTGGCTTGATCTGAATGACCATGTGACTCCTCCTCCTCCATTGTGTTCTCAGCCTACCCAAGAAAGGTGAACTACATGTTAAGCCTTTGAAGTAAATGACAGCTTAAATTTAGTAAATTACCTGCGTAGTGATCTGCATTACATTGTTAAAGCGGTTCTCCTTCTCAAGAGAGAGTCATCGATCGCTCAGGAATGAAATGATGGACTTCAGAATTGAAATTTACCCAATTTTGAGCGGACTTTAACCCGGCTTTAAGAGTTGGTGGACTATGGGCTGCGAATCTATCCGCCAGGTTGAGCGATCGCTTCTCAGTTTGAACACCAAATCAAGAAACGCTTACGCTCGACTTCAAAAAATGGGCACACTCAGAAGATCCTAACCGTTACTCCTCCTCACACCACCATGAGCAACAAAACTGAACCTCAATTCCTGCCTCGTTCGGCAGCCGCTCCGACGCTTGGTTCTCTAGCTAGCTCCTACGATCGAGCGTTTAATTTTGAGCAGTGGGCACAACAAGTCAGACCCCAGTTGCTTGCCGCCCTCAATAAACGCGGGACAAAATAGTCGCGATCGCTAACCGAATGGGCTTCTCAGTTCACTCGGCTGAGAAGCCTTTGAGTCTGTCCAAAATCCTGCGTCAGTTGTATCAACTCGCTGCGGCAAAGCCTGTTGTGGCTGAAACAGGTCAATCTGCTCAAAAGTCTACCAGGAGTGGGGGAAGTCACATCGAGTGCCCTTGTGGCAAGCTTGCCATTGGGTAGTCTGAGCCACAAGCAAATTAGTATCTTGGTGGGGTGGCTCCATTAAATCACGACAGGCAACCCAATCTTGTCGAACAGGGTTGACAGGTCAGACCATCGCTGATGCTGAAATTCCTTCACGATCGACAGCGATCGCACCCTCCGCATTTAAAGCCTGTCGCCTCGTCTCCAAACCCAAATGCCCGCAGCAAAAAGCCCCAGCGACATTCGCGCGTTTTGAGATAGTCTCGCATCGGCTGCGTAGAATTAGACGAGTTTGAAGTCTGAGCGTCAGATTTGTGAATCGTATAGTGAAAGGGATCTGACCACGTTAACTGTCCAAGACTTTGCAATAACGAAAGCGCGATCGTGCCTTCTCTAAATTGTTTAGCCACGTCATTCACGTTTCCCTGTTGCGGAAGTTTTTTGATCAGGTTTCGGGCTGTTTGCTGCTGCGATCGTGCTTGCGTTTCAAAAAATTTCCAGCGCTGTTGATCGTCCGAATCGAGCCATCCACTCACGAGTGTTAGCGCTTTTGCTGGTTTGCCATCTCGTCCCGCTCGTCCGATTTCTTGCACATATTCACTCAGCAGAAACGGGGCGTGGAAGTGAACAATCCATCGAACATTTGATTTGTTAACGCCCATCCCAAACGCGCACGTACACACCACAAACTGAAGCGCATCGGTTAACCAGGCTTGTTCGATGCGGCGGCGATCGATCGCGCCCAATCCTGCATGATAAGCCGCCGTTTTATAACCCTTTTGACTCAGCCAGTCTGATAGTTCTTCACTCTCTCGCCGCGTTCGTACATAGACTAATCCTGCCTGTTTAAGTTGAGATCGAATCAACTTAAGCAATTGATCTCGTCGCCCTTTCGGAGTTTGCACCGCTTGCACCGTGAGGCTGAGATTGCTGCGATAGGGATTGAGCCGAAAAACTTGCGGGTCTTGCAATTGCAAAACTCGCTCGATCTTCTGCTGAGTTTGAGGGTCGGCAGTCGCAGTAAAGGCAGCGATCGCGATTCGAGTTCCGGCAGGTTTGTGCTGCAATAGCGTCGATCGTACCGCCCCTAATCGATAATAAGCAGGTCGAAAAGTTTCCCCCCACTGAGCTAAACAATGCGCTTCATCTAAAATGATGCCGTTGATTTGCAAGCACGGATCACAAAGTCGCTGCCAGACCGATGCGCTCAACAGCGTCTCTGGCGACAGATAAAGCAGCCGAAGCTGTTGCGCCTCGATCGCCCAAAGCACCTGTTTGCGCTGTGGGGTCGATAGTTCGCTGTGCAGCAACGCCGCAGGCAACCGACGCTGCCGCAACTCTTGCACCTGATTTTCCATTAAGGCGACCAGCGGCGAAACCACTAGCGTCAATCCAGTTTGCATCAGGGCTGGAAGCTGAAAGCAAATTGACTTGCCGCCGCCTGTGGGCATGATAATTAGAGCATCTTTTTGTGACAACAACGTCTCGACGATTTCACCCTGGGGCGATCGAAAGTCGTCATAGCCCCAAATTTGCTTGAAGCGCGATCGCAGATCGGTCTTAAAACTCGGACGGGGAAGATTCATAAACTTCTGAAAAGTGCTTTCAGTAGAGTGCCCGTCTCTGGTTAAGTAGAATCGAAGTGCGGTCGATCGCCAAATATGCGAGACTGCTAGAATCGCATCGCTAACTCTCTGGACATGACGCAATCTGATTCTTCACCCACGCTCAAGCAAATTGCCAGTACCTTTCGACTCACAGGCGGGATCAGTTTTTGGTCGCAGCTTGTTTTGGCGATCGTGTCGAGTGCGATTTTGCTGTTTGCCCCGATCGCGAGTCGAGGGGTCGATTCAGCCAACAACCCGGGCACAAATGTCGGCGTAATTCTGACCGTTTTGGGCATTGCGGTGCTGGGCTTTAATATGTATTGGGCACTGTTTCGCTACATTCCGATCGGTCGGCGCTTGCAGGGTGCTGCTGCCGCTCGTCCTAAAAAAGCAGAGGCGATTCAGGTCTTGAGGATCGGATTAATCGCCAGCCTGGGCGGAATTTTGCTCGCGCTGCTAGGAGCCGAAGCGATTATCGGGCTACTGTTTGGCAAAGCTCTCAGTCAAG
>JAYVFW010000627.1:0-2490 GCA_043772715.1 Phormidesmis sp.
CTTTTATGCGTTGGCAGCGATCGCAGTGGTGTTGCTCACAGGGCGAGAGCCAGAAGAACTTTACGACGACAAAACTCAGCGCTGGTCTTGGCAAGAATGGGCGATCGTTAACCCGCAACTGGTTCAAGTTTTAGATCGAATGCTGTCGCCAAATCCCAGTCAGCGATATTCAACCGCCGGAAAGGTTGCTCAGGCATTGAGAAGACCTGCGGTTAAAGATAAAGAGAAGCATTCAAACTCAAAAAATCAAACCTTAAAATCAAAGGTAACTCAAACTTCTACTTCTGAACTATCTAAACCTCCCATTTGGCAAGATTTATCATTTTTGATTTTGGTATCTGTGTTCTTGGGGCTAACCGGAATTACAGGTTGGAGAATTCTATCTTTATTGAAAGCTGAATCATCAGGAACTACGGTTTCACAAAATTTCTTACATCCTGAAAATAACGAAGATGAGCAGAAAACCCAGGAAGCCTTGCGCGACGATCGCAAAAGATTAGGCATTCCGTTTAAGTTGTTTACTGATTTAGTAGATGAGTTATTTTATGCCCAGCATCCTCAGTTGCAAAACCGCAGCTTAGACACAGATCCCAAAGCTAACCAGTTTCGGACTGAATGGAACGCTTTAGCTGAAACAGTTTTGAAAAAGCTGGAAACCTTGAGTCAAGAAGCTCGGAGCAATCTGGGTCGCTACGATCGAGCCACTTATAACGGCTGGTTAGCCGAAGTCAATCCATTAAAAGTGAGTGGTCGATCGCTCTCAGCCCTAACTGATGCCCGATTTGTCTCCTTATTTCCACAGCAGAGTCAGCCGCTAAACCCGCGCAAGTTTGGACAGGTGTGGTATGCGATCGCGCACGATCAAGTGAGTGCTTTTCGCGATAAATCTGCACTGACGCGCATTAGCACCCAACTCTTTAACGACCAAGATGTTCTAAAGCCAGGACAGGGAAGGGTTTATGTCGTGCGGGTCAATCAGGGTCAGACTCTACAAGTCACTCTCAAAGCGCCGGATCGCGCAACTCGCTTATCCATATTTTCGTTTCAAGAAGCACCGCCTTTATTGCAAGATTCTGCTGATCGATCTTGGTCAGCAAAAGTTAACAAAACGGGTACTTACGAACTGGTAATCGCTTCGCAGACGACTGAATCTATTAGCTACCAAATTTATGTCAAGCTAGGGAGTTGATTTGTTTGCACTTTTGAGAGATTGTCACTATATAAGTGGTGAGTTTTAAGAGGAGGCAACCATGCATTTTGATCAAAACAAGCGGCTTGGCATGGTGGGCGCGATCGCCATCAGCACGTTAACAGCTTTATATGCAAACCAGAGTCCGGTGTCGTTTGCCCTTCAGCCAGAAATCACTCAGCAAGCCTTAACTTCAAAAAATCTCAAACAAAAAAGCGAACCGTTAAAAGTAGGTTCGCTTAAAGAGTTGAAGGGAGACCAAACTTGTCGTGGTACTGGAGGCATTATGACCTATGCCGAAACCAAAAGTTTTCTGGTTTACATTTGTTCAGACCAAAAACATCGCACTCAGCCCCGCTATTATCGAAGTCGCGATCGTCGCGATCGCAGCCGCACTCTCAACCTGGAAGCCACGAATTATAACCCTCGTCAAATGCGCTATTTTGAGTTCAAAAACAAGGGTTATACTTACGTGCTGCAAATGCCCATGTCTCAGATTCCTAACCCAGTGCTAGGCATTGAGTTTCCCGACGGCAAGCGCGTTGAGGAGCGCGTCTTACGCTATCTGGCAAAGAGTTAGAAGGTGTTGTAAATCGATTCATCGTAGGTTGCATTCAGAAGCGATCGGGGTAATACGAACTGACGTTAATTTAAGCTCAAGGCAAGCTGCAATTCAGGGGAGGCACCTAGAGACGCGGGTAGGGGCGTTGGCTCAAGGCTGACAGCAGGGCAATATCGAGCATAGGCGCAGCGATCGCACTGTTTGCCAGGGGTTGGCTCCCAGGTGTGATCTTCACGTAAACGCACCGCCAGCTCAGAAATTACCTTCTGCACCTGCTTTTTGTGCTTGCGAGTTGCCCGGAAGCGCACCATTTCTCCTGTTCGCAAAAACAGCAGACTCAGGTATTTCAAGCTTTTGTGATAAGTTTGCTCTAGCGCTAGATAATATAGCCCGATTTGCAGATCCATTTCATTGGGGTCGGGCACTTTAAACTCTCGGCTCGACTTATAGTCAATTAGCTCTAAGCCGTCACTTAAATAGTCGATTCTGTCATAGCGTCCCGTGACGCAAAATTCTAGATTTTCGACTTGCAAATAAGCATGAATCTTTCCTTCAACCGCTAAGGGCTGCCGCAGCGATGATTCTCCGGCGACAAACTTCTGATAATAGCCTTCGAGAATGTCTTTGCCCTCTAGAATCTGATTGGTCGTTAACCCAGCGGAGTTGTCATCCCAGCAGCGATAGACCCAATGCAGTTCTGGAATCGGGTCGTTGTAGTGCCAATCTCGATGGAATTTTG